>NZ_VLJG01000004.1:0-120078 GCF_007829415.1 Aminobacter sp. J44
TTGAGACTCATTGGCGTTCAGATTCTGCGAATTAATGAAGGATTCCAATGCGTCGCGGATGTCCTGCCAAAGCGCGTCGAGCTCAGCGGAGATCGCTTCGAGGGTCTCGAGGGCGGCCGTACGCGGCAGGCGCGAGATGATCTCCTGGTAGGCAAGCTGGATCCTGCCCCAGTTGCCGGGTACGCCTTCCTCAATGCCGGTCTCGATCATCTTGACGATGTCGCGGCGAATGATGGTGATCTTTTCACGTGCCACTCGTACGGCGCGACGCTCGGCGCGCGTCTGTTCGGCGAGCTCCTTGAACTCTGCGGCACGGGCAACCAGCGGCGACAGGTCAAAGCCGTAGGCCTGCTCGATTGAGCCCCCCTCCCCTTTCCGGGCAAAGCGCTTGCCGTTCGGGCTGTCGCGGCGGATGATCAGGCCGCACTCGACGAGGTTGGCGAGATGCCGGCGCAGCGTTGCCGGCGACATGCCGTTGGCACGCGCAATGAGCTGCTCATTCGACGGCCACACGACCAGCTGGCTCGCGCCGGAAAGCTCCGCGTCGGGGTGAAACGACAGCAGCGCGTCCAAGATCGCGAGTCCCCTGTCGGTTGCTCCAATCGCATTGCGCGCTTCCTTAATATCCCTGAAAACCTGCCACTTTTGCACRCTGGMAGTGCTGGCGACGTCCTTTGCCGCCATTTGCGCTGCAAGCATGCCGAGCGACAGCGACCGCCGCCCGAACGGCGTCGTTGCCAAATGCGTCTGCATCTTTCCCTCACCTACGTTGAGGCAAAAGAAACCTGCTCGCCAAAACGACGCACCGAGCCACCAGGACTCTTGACAGCGATTCGTGGATTTGCGATTCTCAGTGTTGCTACACGATCTGAGAAGGCTTCCGCGGCGGTGACGTTTCGGGGGCCTTTTCTTTTGCCGGCTACTGCTCCTTCAAACCAGTTTCACGGAATTCATCGTAGAGCGCCTGCAGGCGCTGCTGGATGAATGCTCCAAATTGCGGGTTCACGCGCTTGTCGAATGTGAGGACAAGCCGCCTGTCATTTTCCGATATCGAGACCGGCTTCGTGCCGTCCGGCGCAGTCCAGCTGGCCGGAACCGCCCGCGCCTTCACGGTGGCGAGCAGCTTGTGGACGGCGTTGAAGCGCTCGTCGCTCGACATCGAGGAAAATTCACTGTCGCCAATCAGCTTGCCGACGCGGCCGCGCTTCGCGCGGTCCTCAAGCATGTCGGCAAGCTCGGCCCAACGCTGCCGGCCGATCGACGGAGCCGAGCCGATGGCCTCGATGATGTCAGCCGGCACCCGCTTGACCAGGGCGATCATGCGCGAGAGCGCCGCCTTGTCGACGCCGAGCGCCGCCATGATCACGTCGCGCGAAAAGCCCCTCTCCTCCAGTCGCAGCGCAAAATAGCAGCGTTCGATGTAGCTCAGGTCCTGGCGGCTGTTGTTTTCCTGGCCCTGGCTGACGACGAGCTCCTCATCGCTGAGCTCGCGTACAACTGCCTTGACCTGCAGGCCCAGCTTTCGCACCGCGGAGAGACGACGGTGACCATAAGCAAGCTGGTAGCGGCCGGCCTCCGTCGGGTGCGGGCGCACGAGGATCGGGACCAGCTGGCCGTTCTCACGGATTTGCTGCACCAGCGCGTCCTGCTGCGCCGGATCGACGCCAAGGCGATCGACGACGATGGCGCTGTCGATCGTCGCCGGATCGAGCTCGACCACGACATGCCCCTGGCTCAGCTTTCGTTCGATTTCCTCGGCCCGCGTGGCACGCGAATTGATTGCTTCAAGCGACTGCGAGATCGCGCCGACCGGCGTCGACGGCGTAAGGTTAAGCCCAAGCAAAGGCCGCTCCAGCTGGCGCGGCTGCGGCTGCTGCACCTCGGCCGGTGCCGGGTCGGTGTTGGCGATCTCGAAAAGGTGCTTGCGCGCCATCTCTACTTCCGTTTCCAGGTCTTGCGGATCAGGTCTTCGATCTCCTCGTTGACCTTCGTCAGCGACTCCAGGGCGCGGTCATAGGTGCCGCGCGTGAACTGTGAGCGGTCCACTTCGTAAAGCGTCTGCTTGGTCAGCCCCGCATCCGAAATTGCGGTCGACTTCAGCATGGCGTTCTCGAGCACGCGGTTGCCGAAGATCGAGCGCATAAAGCCGGCCATCTGCGTCTGCGGCCCGTCGTTTGGCTCGAAGCGCGTGATCAGGTAGCGCATCCAGTCGTAGTCGGTATCGCCGCCCGCATCCTCCACCACCGCCAGGAGGTCGGAGGTCATGTGCAGGAACTGCGACATCGACATCACGTCGAGCATCTGAGGATGCACGGTGATCAGCACAGCGGTTGCCGCGCAGAGCGCCGACAGGGTCAGGAAACCGAGCTGCGGCGGACAGTCGATCACGACGATGTCGTAGGCGCTTTCGATGGCCGACAGCGCCTCGCCAAGCCGGCTGAAGAAGATCGTTTCCTGTGCACGGTCGGCGAGAACCTTTGCCGTCTCGTGCTCGAATTCCTGCAGTTCGAGATTACCGGGAATGACGTGCAGGCCGGGCGTGTAGGTCGCGCGGACGATCTCGGTGATGCTGCGGCGCTGGGGTCCATAGCGCAGCGCGCCGTAGATGGTGTCGCCGGGCGCGACGTCGAGCTCAGGTTGGTGGCCGAACATTGCCGAAAGGCTCGCCTGCGGATCGAGGTCGATCGCCAGCACGCGGTAGCCGCGCAGCGCCAGGTACTGGGCAAGGTGCGCCGATGTCGTCGTCTTGGCGCTGCCGCCCTTGAAGTTCATCACCGAAACGACCTGCAGCTTTTCCCCCGGCATACGGTGACGCACATATTTACGCATGCCGCCGGCGTCGAGCACCTGGCGGATAGCGTTGATGTCATCAACCGAATAGAGACGGCGGCCATTGGCCTGCGGCTGGGGCCCGTGCCCGTCCSCCACGATCTGGCGCAGATAGCCTTCGTGGATACCGATGAAGCTTGCAGCCTCACTTGGCGTGAACAGGCGCATGCTCTTCTGCGCGGTCGGCGGGAAGATGCGCTGCTGGTGCGCCTGCAGCTGCCGCGACAACTCAGCGGCGTCCGAGGCGATCATCTTCCGCAGATTTGGCGGGCTTGCCTCCGCGAAATTTGTCATATCCAACATGCCAACTTCGATCCGCGCTTTTTTTGCGAAAATTCTAGAAAATGCGCAGATGAAGATGCGGTGATTCTGCCCCTGGGGCAAACCCTTTTTCGTTAACGGAAAGTTAACGCCAATTTCGCGCTAAGGGCAGAGATTCATCCATGGAAACGGTCGCGAATACGAGCTCGTTGTACACGTACAACGTCCCCTCCCCTACTCCGAATAAGCGAAGGCCGGGAATTTCTCTCCCGGCCTTTGGTCAATCAACCCTTGGGGACGTGTTACGCGCCGAATCCGCGTGCAACCACCCGCGCCAGCCTCTCCGAGAACGCGCGTGGATCGACCGGCTTGTCGCCGTCGAGTATGCGCGCTTCATCGAAGAGCAGGTGTGCCACGTCCTGACGGAATGCGAGGTCGCCTTCGCCCTGCGCCGCCAGCTTGCGGATGCGCTCGTTGCGCGGGTTGATCTCGAGTATCGGCTTGGAGGCGGTTTCCAGACGACCGGCAGCACTCAGCAGCCGCTCGATCTGCCGGTCCGGTCCGTGCTCCGGCGCCACCAGACAGACTGCGCTTTCCGTGAGGCGGTCGGAGGCACGGACGTCGATGACGGCATCGCCCAGCGTCGACTTCATGAAGGCGATGAAGGTTGCCATCTCCGGCGTCATTTCTTCCTTCGGCTTTTCATCGCTGTCGGGCAGCGGGATGTCCTTGAGATCAGCCGTGCCCTGCGTCACCGATTTGAACGGCTTGCCCTCGAAGAAAGGCGCCGTCGAGACCCAAAAACTGTCGACCGGATCTGTCAGCAGCAGCACCTCGATACCACGCGCCTTGAAGCCCTCAAGCTGCGGCGAAGATTCAAGCCGCGCGCGGTCGTCGCCGGTCATATAGTAGATGGCCTTCTGGCCTTCCTTCATCCCGCCGACGTAATCGGCAAGACTGCGCCAGCCGTCCCCTGACGTCGTGGTGTGGAAGCGCGAGAGCTTCAGCAGCTGCTCCTTGCGATCCCAATCTTCGTAGAGGCCTTCCTTGATGACCGCGCCGAAGTTTTCCCAGATCTTCGTGAAGGTATCCGCGTCGTTCTCGGCCATCTTGGCAAGGTCGCCGAGGATGCGGTTGGTCACGCCCTTGCGGATCGCAGCGAGCAGGGGGCTCTCCTGGATCATCTCGCGCGACAAGTTGAGCGGCAGATCTGCCGAGTCCACAAGACCGCGCACGAAGCGCAGGTAGCGCGGCAGGATGTCGGCCTCGTCGGTGATGAAGACGCGGCGCACGTACAACTTCATGCGGCCCTTGCGGTCGGGATCGAACAGGTCGAACGGCCGCATGCTCGGGATAAAGGCGAGGACATTGTATTCCTGCCGGCCCTCGGCGCGGAAATGGATCGTCGCGGCAGGTTCGTCGAAATTGCCGGAAACGCTCTTATAGAAGTCGGTGTATTCCTCCGGCTTTACCTCGGTTTTCGAACGCACCCACAGGGCGCTGCCGTCTGCCACTTCGCGTTTTTCGCCGTCCGGCTTGTCGATCAGCGAAATCGGGACGGGAACGTGGCCGGACTGGTTCTTGATCAGCCGCTCGAGCTGGTACGGCTGCGTATATTCCTTGGCGTCCTCCATGAGGTGGAGGACGACACGTGTGCCGCGGGTAGGCGCCTCATCGAGTGCAACCTGTGCCACTTCATAGGAACCCTTGCCGTCCGACGTCCAGCGCCAGGCTTCCTGGGCGCCGGCGAGGCGGGTAAAGACCTCGACTTTCTCCGCCACCATGAATGCCGAATAGAAGCCGACGCCGAACTGGCCAATCAGTTCAGCGCCCTCGCCGGCCTTTGCCGCTTCAATCCGCTCCATGAACGCCTTGGTGCCGGAACGTGCGATCGTGCCGAGTGCCTCTACAAGGTCAGCGCGGCTCATGCCGATGCCGTTATCCTCGATGGCCAGCACCTTCGTGTCCGGATTCGCAACGACCGTGATGCCAAGCTTCGGATCGTCAGCGAGCAATTCGGGCCGGGCTATCGCCTCGTAGCGCAGCTTCTCGCAGGCATCGGCTGCGTTGGAAATCAACTCGCGCAGAAAGACGTCCCGATCCGAATAGACGGAGTGGACCATCATGTGCAGGAGACGCGCGACGTCCGCTTCAAATGATAGCGTTTCGGGCTCTTTGATTTCAGTGGTCATTCAAACACCTGAACTGTTTTCATCTGCGAAATGGCGCGCTCCAACACGCTCACCACCCCGCGCAAGTCGACCTGTGGAGCTTGCTGCCGGAGGCAGCAGCCCCGCCGTCAGGAAGGGGAGTTGTACACGTACAACTACTCCAGAGTGCCCGGAACCAATGCATGGCATAGCCCCCCGGCGAGCTTGAGCTAATTGGTCCCCAGCGCCGTTTCAAGTGCCACAAAACGTTGTAAACGCGCTCCATTCGCTGGGGAAGGGCGCGTGGCCGAACTCAATCGGTGGGGAAGGTGAGGACGACCCTGGTGCCGCCGTCTGCAACGACCTCGAGTGAACCATCAAGTTGCGCAACGAAGCCGTCAATGAGCCGCCTTCCCATGCCCTTCCGGTCGCCACTGGTGTCGTAGCCGTCACCGTCATCAACGACGGTGAGCTTCGCGCCGTCGCCTTCGCTGGTCAGTTTGACCTCAAGCCGCCCTGTCTCGCGCTCCCGGAACGCATGCTTGAACGCGTTGGAAACCACCTCATTGAGGAAGAGTCCCACGGGCAAGGCGCGGTCGCGCGAGATACTAATCGGCTCAAACGAGGTCGCCACATCAACGGCGCCGGGAAATCCGGCAGCGACCTCATTGACCAGCCGTTCAAGATAGCGCGCAAGGTCGAGCCGGTCGAACTGGTCGTTCCCGTAGATTTGCTCGTGCACCGCCACCATGGCGCCGATGCGACGCGCAAGATCGTCCTTGCTATCCTTCGGCATCGGCTGCAGCCGGATGAGTGAAGATACGGCCTGAAGATTGTTTTTCACGCGGTGATGAATCTCGCGCAGCAGGAACTCATTGTGCTCGAGCGCCTGGACGAGCTGCTTGCTGCGTGCTGCGTCCGCGCGCAACAGATGGATGATCCAGCCAACGCCGAGTACAAGCAAGCCGAGCATGGGCAGACCGACGGCCAGCCCGATCCGCAGGCTCGACCAGAAGAAGCGGAGAGCCTCAGACTTCGCGATTCCGGTCGTGGCAATCAGCGGCCAGCTTGCCACCTTTCGAAAACCCACAACACGCGGGATGCCATCCGTTGCCGAGGACGTGCTGTGATAGAAGCCGGCGTCTCCTCCCACAAGCTCCGTGAACAGGCGCGAGGTGCCTAGATTGATTGCTTGCGGCAGCTGCGGGTAGCGCGCGACAATCCAGCCGTCGGGACGGACGATCGCGACTGAGGAATCGGGGCCGAGGTCCATCGTTGCCCAATATTCACCCATGGTCCGCGTGGGGATCGCAATGCTGGCCGCTCCGTGAAACTCGCCATCGCGTGAGATGCGCCGGGCGACGACGAAAACTTGCTCGCCGCTCAGCCGCTCCTCTAGCTGCGCTGAGATGAAAAAGGCGGCCCCGTCGCGAAGGTGCTGGAAGTACTCGCGATCGGAAACGTCGATGCCAATCGCTTCCGCCATGCTCGACATTCGCAGCTGCCCGGTCTCGTCGTAAACGGAATACTGGAATCCATCCGGAAGGTCGGAGACGGCGTCGCGCAGATTGGCAATCGTTCCGGGAGAGGCCCGTATCGGATCCGGGCCAATGACGGCATCGATACGGCGCAGCGCCTGATCGCTCGCCTCCATCAGCCACTCCATGTGAGCGGCAACCACCTGCGCCGAAGACTTGGCGCGCGCTTCACTTAGTTCGATCGCGGCATTGTAGCTCTGCCAGATCATCAGCGCGCCGAGGATCGAAATGCCTGCGAGCATGATGACAGCGAGCCATATGGCTGCGATAGGGGCCCTGATCAGGTCGCCCAGGCTTCTTTTCTGCCTTTCCTCAATAAGCAGCGCCAACCGTTCCCCCTCATGCTACCCGGTTAGGGTGAGGGGAGGTTAGCGTGAAATGTCTGCAGAGTCTTGCATCTTTAGGAACAGGAACCGTAGCGCTCAGGAACCCTCGCCCGGCTGTCTGAGCCAGCCAGCGCCAAGCTTGACCTTGGCATTGTCGCCTACGTCGGGCCGCCCTGCTCCGACTGCCGCGGCGAACAATTTCACGTAGCTGACGACAGTGCCGGGGCTGTCCCAGTACTGGGCATCTTTCGGTGAGACCTTCAGCACCCTGATGTCAGGATCTTCCGGACTGTCCCACCAAGCCTTGGCCGGAGTTGACCAAAGTTCCCGTATCTTCTCGCGGTCGTTGGACACATGCGCGATGCCGGTGACGGCGACGTATTTCTGATCACCCGCATCGGCGAAGGCGAGCGCGACGTGCGGCTCAGCCTCAATCTCGTCGTCCTTGTGGCTCTTCACGTCCGTCAGGAAATAGATCGCGTTGGCGTCCCGATCAACGTGCGCCGCCATTGGGCGGGAGCGAATGTCTTCGCCTTCGCGTGTTGAAAGCATGCAGAAGCCGATCTTTTGCATCAGTTCCCACACGCGGTCGGTATCTTCACTTGTCATCTTGTCGTCCTTTCGCGCCCCCAAACACGAACAGGGAGACGGCGGAGTTGTTCCGCAGTTCGTGGCCGGGAGAATAAGATGAAGAAGTGGATGCCGCTCAGGCTACAGTAACGACGAGTGCGGTGCATGGACCATCGCCTATGCGACGGTACCAATGGGGCATGGAGGAATCGAACGAGATGGAGTCGCCCGCCTCCAACTCGTGCTCCTCGCCATCTACGGTAACCGCGATCGTTCCAGCGATCACATAGAGGATTTCTTCCGAACCGTGCTGGTGCGGATCGGTTTCAGGAGCACCGACCGGAAATTCAGCGACGAACGCTTCCATCTTGCGATCGGTGAGGGGGAAGTTGAGGCTCTCAAACAGATAGCTGGGATCAGGCGCGTTCGCAGGGATCGGCAGCTTCAGCCGTTCGGAATGCCGTGTCACTGCCACGCGCGGGCCGCTGCGGCTGAAGAAGTGATTGAGCTCGACGCCGAAAACCAGCGCGATGCGCGTCAGTGTCGGTAGTGTTGGAAAAAGCTGACCGCGCTCGATCTTCGACAACATCGCCGGCGACATTCCGGTGTGCTCGCCGAGCTGCACGAGCCCCATCTTCTTCTTGAGTCTAAGCGTGCGGATGCGGGGGCCGATCCGGTAGCGTTCAAGCTCTGATGTCAGGGTCTCGGAAAGCACGCAACAAATCTCCTTTCGCTCAGCGACAATGTAGGAAAGCGTCTTTTCTTCTCAAGAGAAACCTCTCGAATGTCACGACAACGTGAATTGAGCGAAAATCTTTTTGCTCCAGATGAAAGACCTCGGGAGCGCCCCATCAGCAAAGGAGCACTGACATGAACATGAAGTCCCCAATCGCCGCCGCCCTTATCGGCCTGGCCTACGTCCTTCCTGCCCAAGCGCAGGACAAGGACATCGTCGACACCGCTGTCGCAGCTGGCGACTTCAAGACGCTCGCCGCGGCGCTGGATGCCGCAGGCCTCGTGGAAACCCTGAAAGAGGAGGGGCCTTTCACCGTTTTCGCGCCGACCGACGCTGCTTTTGCCAAGCTCCCTGCCGGAACTGTCGAGGATCTGCTGAAGCCCGAGAACAAGGACAAGTTGGCAGCGATCCTCACCTATCACGTCGTTTCAGGCAAAGTGATGGCATCTGACGTCGTCGGCCTCGACGAAGCCAAGACCGTCAACGGCAAGTCGGTCGACATTGAGGTCGAAGGCAACAGCGTCAAGGTGAACGATGCCAATGTGACGGCGACGGACATCGCCGCCAGCAACGGCGTCATCCACGTCATCGACACGGTCATCCTCCCGCCGGAAGGCTGATCCAGTAGGGGAGGGGAGGAGAGGCGAGAAGAGGGGAGGGGGCCGCGGCTGCCTCCTTCCTTCTGCGACCAGCTAACGAAGGGCTTGGAACAACCTGCGGACGAGAAGGTTACCCGGCCATGGAGAAAGAAAACTCACGCCTTGGCAAAGGCATTGGCACGCTCGCCGTCATCGCCCTCATTGCAGCGAGCATTGTCGGCATCTTCCACGTCGGCATGTCCGACGACACCGGCAAGACGATCGTTGCTGTGCCGGTCAATATTCCCAACTAGCCAACGAAGGGGAACTGCCATCCCCCTTAGGGGTTGTCGGTCAAAGGAGCACGCCATGAACGACAACAACGAGTGGATGCATCCGCACACCGCGAACGAAGAACTGGTTCGCTATCTCGTCGAGAACTCAGATTTATCGCCGCTGCAGGCGAAAGATCTCGTCGCGAAATACGGTACGGATCGCGAGAAGCTAATTGAGGTAGCACGCACCATGAAGGCCGAGGGCTAGACCCGTCAGGCCGCCTGCAGACCCTGGCGCGCGAGCGCTGAGATCAGGTCAGTCTGCGTGACGATACCGACGATCTGCTCGCCATCTAGTACCGGAACCGCATCGTCGCGATCACCAGCAAGCAGCGGTAGCAGGGCTGCAACCGGCGCGTCGGCATGCACCGGGCGCGGCGTCTTCATTATTTCTGCGGCACACACGGCGCGCTT
Source organism: Aminobacter sp. J44 (assembly GCF_007829415.1). Lineage (NCBI taxonomy): Bacteria > Pseudomonadati > Pseudomonadota > Alphaproteobacteria > Hyphomicrobiales > Phyllobacteriaceae > Aminobacter > Aminobacter sp. J44. Next base: position 9,738 of record NZ_VLJG01000004.1, read on the forward strand.
GCGCTGCGCCCAGGCCGGCAAGAACCCCGACTTGCCATTGGTCTGCACCTTCCTGCCCATCGCTCCCTCGATCAGGTCGAGCTGGAAGATCACGCCGCGGTAGTGCCCGTTCTCTACCACCGGCAGGGATGTGAACCCGCGTTCCATGAAGATTTCGGCGATCTTTTGCAGCGAGGTATCCGGGCTCACCGTCACGAGGTCACGCGACATGATGTCGGCCGCGCGCTGCGGCTTGATCCGGTGGCTTGCGGCCTTCATCTCCGCAACCAGCCGCGCAAGATCCTCGACGCCGAGATTCAACGACTGCCGGTAGCGGGCGAGAATTTCGGCAAGCTCCTCTTCACTGAGACCCAGCCGCGCTTGTGGTGCTGGATCATGTGTGCCGACCTTGTTTGCCTCGTTGAACTGGCGAAGCGGATAGCGGCGGCCGGTCAGCGGCGCATAGATCGCCGCAATGCAAACGAGAACGAGCGTGCCTAGTGCGACGGGCACGAATGCATAGCCGAAGCCGAGCGGCAGGATCTTCTCAGCGCCGATTGCTACCATCATTGCCACGGCACCGCCGGGCGGATGAGTCGCGCGGCAGATCGCCATCGTCACGATCGCGGCAGCAACCGCCAGCGGCACGCTCAAAGCGTGCTCCGGTACCAGATGACAAACGGCAATCGCCGTCAGCGCCGAGACGGTATTACCGAGGATCGCCGGCCAGGGCTGGGCCAGCGGGCTGTTCGGCGCAGCAAACAGGAGCACCGAACTCGAGCCAAACGGCGCGACCAGGTAGACGCCGAGCCACATGTCGCCGGAGAGCAGCATCGCGAGCCCCACGGTCGCCGCAATGCCGATCAGCGCGCCAATCCCTGCACGAACACCTTCGCGCAACGGCACGGCTGCACCCGGCCCAAGGGCCTTCAGATACTGTCGGGCGGAAAGGCTCGGGAAGCGACGCATTCGGTACCGGCGTTCCTGCGCAAGCGCGCAGCAGAAATATAAATCTTGTGGCGGTTTGACGTCTTCTACCAGCGACGAGCGGAATTGGAAGTGTCTCACTGCTCAATCGGCGGGCCAGGCCGGAAAGCTATTCCTCCCCGGTTGACAATGGTGCGGAACCGGTCAGCCTTTGAGCTGACAAGCTTGGGAGGAAGGCATGTCGGCGGAGGAGAGCTACGACTTCATCATCGTTGGCGCGGGCACGGCAGGATGCGTGCTCGCGAACCGGCTGACGGCCGACGGGCGCACCCGGGTTCTCCTGCTCGAGGCCGGAGGATCCGACAACTACCACTGGGTTCATATCCCGGTTGGCTATCTCTACTGCATCGGGAACCCGCGCACTGACTGGCTGATGAAGACGGCGTCTGAGCCCGGCCTCAACGGCCGGTCGCTGGTCTATCCGCGCGGCAAGGTCCTCGGCGGCTGCTCCTCCGTCAACGGCATGATCTACATGCGCGGTCAGGCGGCGGATTATGACGGCTGGCGCCAGATGGGAAATGTCGGCTGGGGCTGGGATGACGTTCTTCCCTATTTCATCCGCTCCGAAGACCACCATGCCGGCAAGAACCAATTCCACGGCACAGGTGGTGAGTGGAAGGTGACCAAGCAGCGCCTGCGCTGGGACATTCTGGAAGCCGTGCAGGAAGGTGCGAAGGAGTTCGGCATCATGCCGCGCTCCGATTTCAACGACGGCAACAACGAAGGCTCCGGCTTCTTCGAGGTCAACCAGAACAAGGGCATCCGCTGGAACACTGCCAAGGGCTTCCTCCGTCCGGCGTTGAAGCGTCCGAACCTGCGGCTCATCACCAATGCACTGACCGAGCGACTGCTGCTCGACGGCCGGCGTGTATTTGGCGTGCGCTTTCGCGTCGGCGATACGATCAATGAGGCGAGGGCGAATGCAGAAGTCATCCTCTGTGCAGGCGCGATCAACTCGCCGAAGCTGCTGGAGCTGTCGGGCATTGGCCGCCCGGACGTCATCCAGTCAATCGGCGTCGAGGTTGTCCACGAAAGCCCGGAGGTCGGCGAAAACCTGCAGGACCATCTGCAGATCCGCACCGTGTACAAGGTCAACGGCACGCTGACCCTCAACACGCTGTTCAACAGCCCACTTGGGAAGGCACGCATCGGCTTGCACTATGCGTTGATGCGCGCCGGCCCGATGTCGATGGCCCCTAGCCAGTTCGGCATGTTCACCAAGTCCGATCCGGCGCTCGAAACGCCCGATCTCGAATATCACGTTCAGCCGCTCTCGACGGACCGGCTCGGCGATCCGCTGCATCGCTATCCTGCGATCACCGTGTCGGTGTGCAACCTGCGGCCAGAAAGCCGTGGCAGCGTTCATGCGCAGACTGCGGCGCCGGCCGAACAGCCGCTAATCAAACTGAACTACCTGTCTGCCCAGCGCGACAAGGACGTAGCGCTTGCATCGGTCCGACAGGCGCGGCGCATCATGACGGCGAAGGCGCTCGCGCGTTTCAATCCCGAAGAAGTGCTGCCGGGACTGTCCATCGACAGGGATGACGAACTGCTGCAGGTAATCGGCAACATCGCAACCACCATCTTCCACCCGGTCGGCACCTGCCGGATGGGCGTAGATAACGAGGCGGTCGTGGATCCGCGCCTCAGGCTGCGCGGACTCGGCGGGTTGCGCATCGTCGATGCCTCGATCATGCCGAAGATAACTTCGGGCAACACCGCATCACCCGTGGTAATGATAGCCGAAAAGGCGGCCGACATGATCCGGGAAGACTATCGTGCTGCATAACCGACGGCATTCGATTGCCAGAGCCACAAACGTGAATTGTGGAAGGTGGCAGCAAACTTCTGGAAATTCTGCCTTGCATTGGCAGGGCAAATCAAGATTGTTATAAAACGTTACAATTCCGCCGGTGGGGGATGGACCGGCCAAGGGGAGGCACAGCGTGGACAGTACAATCCTCGCGTTCCTGATACAGGATGGCGTGACCAGTGGTGCGATCTATGCGCTGCTGGGGCTCTCGCTCGTCCTCGTATTTGCAGTGACGCGCGTCATCTTCATTCCGCAAGGGGAGTTCGTCGCCTACGGGGCGCTGACTTTGGCCGTGCTTGACGTCGGCCGGATCCCCGGGACGTTGCCGCTGCTGATGGGGCTCGGCATTGCCGCGTTTGTCTTCGACCTTGCCTCATTCCGGCAAAGCTTTCGACCGCAGCACCTCATCACCAGCGCGCTGGTGAACCTCGTGCTTCCCGCCATCGTTTACGGACTTGTGGTCACGGTGCTGCCGATGCAGCCGGGGCCGATTGTGCGCGCGCTGCTTGCGATCCTGATCATCGCGCCGATGGGGCTCTACATTTACCGCGTTGCCTTCCGGCCGCTGGCGAACGCGTCAGTGCTCGTGCTCCTGATCACCTCGGTCGGCGTGCACCTTGCCATGATGGGCCTTGGCCTGTTCGCCTTCGGCGCTGAGGGCCTGCGCGCCCAGCCTCTGATGCGTGGCAGCTTCTCCCTCGGCTTCCTTCCAATCCCGGCGCAGAGTCTCTGGATCTATGGCGCGACGATCGCGGCGATGGTCGGACTCTACATCTTCTTCGAGCGCACCATCCTCGGCAAAGCGCTGCGCGCCACTGCCGTAAACCGGCTCGGTGCCCGTCTCGTCGGCGTGCGCACGAACCTCACCGGCGGAACGGCCTTCGTCCTTGCCTCGACCATCGGCGCCATCTCAGGAGTCCTGATCGCGCCGATCACGACGATCTACTACGACACCGGCTTCCTCATCGGCCTCAAGGGTTTCGTCGCAGCGATCATCGGCGGCCTTTCCAGCTTCCCGGTCACGGCGGTGGCGGCGATCGGCGTCGGGCTCGTCGAGGCGTTCGCCTCGTTCTTCGCCAGCAACTTCAAGGAGATCATCGTTTTCTCGCTGCTCATTCCGGTGCTGATCTGGCGCTCGCTGACCACCGATCCGCATGAGGATGAATGACATGAAGGGTCTGAACATCACGCTCCCGGGGCTGGTCGCGATTGTCCTGCTGGCGGTAATTCCGCTGCTGCCCGTGCCGCCATTCATCATCACGCTGATGGACAATGTCGGCCTTGCCTCGCTGGTGGCAATCGGCCTCGTCCTGCTCACTGGCGTCGGCGGTCTCACCTCGTTCGGCCAGGCTGCCTTCTGCGGCTTCGGCGCCTATACGACGGCGCTGCTGACGACGAGCTACGGACTTTCGCCGTGGCTGACGCTGCCGGTATCGCTCGCGGTCGGCGCGCTGATCGCGCTGCCCCTCGGCCTCATCACCATGCGACTGTCGGGCCACTACCTGCCGCTCGGCACCATCGCATGGGGCATCGCCATCTACTACCTGTTCGGGCAGCTCGACTTCCTCGGCCGCTACGATGGCATCACCGGCATCCCGCCGCTGCAGATCGCGGGCTATCGCTTCCTCGACACCACGTCGATGTACTACGTGATCTGGGCGTTCGTGCTGATCTTTGCTTTTGGCGCGCGCAACCTGCTGGACTCCCGCGTCGGACGCGGCATCCGCGCTCTTCGTGGCGGCTCGGCGGCAGCAGAAGCCTTCGGCGTCAACACAGCGCGGGCAAAGCTTACGGTCTTCATCTTCGCAGCCATCGCCGCCTCGCTGTCAGGCTGGCTCTACGCCCACCTGCAGCGCACGGTGAACCCGACCCCATTCGGTCTCAACATGGGCATCGAGTACCTGCTGATGGCAGTCCTCGGCGGCGCCGGGCACATCTGGGGCGCGATCTTCGGCGCCGGTATCGTCCTTGCCCTCAAGGAACTCCTTCAGCGCTACCTGCCCTGGCTGGTCGGCCACAGCGGCAACTTCGAGGCGGTGTTCTTCGGCATCCTGCTGGTGATGATGTTGCAGTTCGCCCGCGACGGCCTCTGGTCCTTCGTGCTGCGCCTCTTGCCGGCGAGTGCTCCGAAGCCGAAGGCACAGCCCGGTACCGAAAGCCTGCCGAAGCGGGACATGCCGGCGCCCGGCACGCCGCTTGTCACGCTCGAAAAGGCGCGCAAGCAGTTTGGTGGGCTTGTTGCCGTCAACGACGTCAGCTTCGAGATCGGAGCCGGCGAGATCATCGGCTTGATCGGCCCGAACGGCGCTGGCAAGAGCACGACCTTCGACCTCATCACCGGGGTTACAAGCCTCAGCACCGGCCAGATCCGCATCAGCGGCCGTCCGGCAGGCGTGCATCGCCCCGGCGATGTCGCGCGGCAGGGCATCGCCCGCACCTTCCAGCACGCCAAGATCTTCCCTGACATGACGGCGCTGGAGAACGCGGCCCTTGGCGCACACCTGCGCGGCAGCGCAGGCGTGCTGCGCAGCTTCCTGCATCTTGAGCGCGGCGAAGAGGCCAAGCTTCTCGCCGAAGCCGACCGTCAGCTTGAGCGCGTCGGCCTTTCCGAGGTGCGCGACCGCCCTGCCGGCGACCTTCCGCTCGGTCAGCTGCGCATCCTCGAGATTGCACGAGCTCTCGCCCTCGATCCAAACCTGGTGCTGCTCGATGAACCGGCTGCTGGCCTGCGCCACGGCGAGAAGCAGCAGCTTGCCGAACTGCTGCGTAAGCTGCGCTCCGAAGGCGTCGCGATCCTGCTCGTCGAGCACGACATGAGCTTCGTCATGGAACTCGTCGACCGGCTGGTSGTGCTCGATTTCGGCACCGTGATCGCAAGGGGCGATCCGCATCAGGTGCGAAACGATCCCGCCGTGATTGCAGCCTATCTCGGAGGTGTCGCATGACCGCCCCGCTCCTGCAGCTGAAGGACATCCGCGTTTCTTACGGCCGTGCCGAGGTCGTCCACGGCATCTCGCTGGAAGTGGCATCTGGCTCGATCGTCTCCGTTATCGGCGCCAATGGCGCCGGCAAGACGACACTGCTCAACGCCACCATGGGCGTGATCCCGAGCAGCGGCACCATCCTCTATCGCGGCACTCCGGTGCCGCATTCGGTGGAAGGACGCGTGCAAGCCGGCATGTGCCTCGTGCCCGAGCGGCGCGAGCTGTTCACGACAATGTCCGTTGAAGACAACCTTGCACTCGGCGGCTTCCTGCGCACGGCAGACGAGCGCAGGGAAACGCTGGAGGATGTCTACAAGCGCTTCCCCCGCCTCAAGGAACGCCGCACGCAGATTGCCGGCACGCTTTCGGGAGGCGAGCGGCAGATGCTGGCGCTCGGTCGCGCGCTGATGAGCCGGCCCAAGCTGCTGCTCCTCGATGAACCGAGCCTTGGCCTTGCGCCGAAGATCGTCGCTGAAATCCTCGGAATCGTCTCGGAATTGCGCTCAACGGGTGTTTCGATCCTGCTGGTCGAGCAAAACGCGCGTGCGGCGCTCGAAATCTCCGACGAAGCCTATCTCGTCGAGCTGGGCGAGGTACGCCGTTCGGGCAAGGCAGCCCAAATGGCTGCTGATCCGGAACTGGTCGAAAGCTATCTCGGCGGCGGGCACTGAGCCCGCCTCGTTCCTTCATCAGGATAATGCCAAATGAAAAAAGGCCCGGGGTGATCCGGGCCTTTCTGCATCAACGCAGCTTTGATTATTTGATGAGATCGAAGCTGCCGTCGTTCTTCGGCGAGGCCGAGAGCAGCACGACTGCGCGGTCGTCGAGACCGAAGTGGTTGTCGGCGCTGAACTCGAACACGCCCTGGCTGGCCGGGAAGGGGCCGCCGCTCTCGATCGCGTCGCGCAGAGCATCACGGAACTCCTGGGTGCCCGGCTGCGCCTTCTGCTTCGCGATCGGGATCGCGCGCTTGAGGACAGCCATCGCGTCATGGACGTGTGCACCGAACTGAGTGCGGGTGCCCGCGCCGAACTTGGCCTCATAGGCAGTCACATAGGCGACGCCTTCTTCCTTGGTTTCGGAGGAGTCGTCCTGCAGCTCAGCAACCATTACCGGACCCGAGGCGAACACGGTGTTCTTGGCGGCCTCGCCAGCAATGCGCAGGAAGTCGAAAGTCACCGCGCCGTGCGTCTGGTAGATCGTGCCTTCAAAGCCGCGCTCGCGCAGCGCCAGCTGCGGCAGCGCCGCACCGGTGCCCGATGCGCCGACGAAGATCGCGTCCGGCTGAGCCGCGACCAGCTTGAGCACCTGGCCCGAAACCGACGTGTCCGGGCGCGCATAGCGCTCCTCCGCAATCAGTTCGAGACCGTACTCGGCGCCGATCGCCTTGAACTGGTTGACCCAGAGGTCACCGTAGGAGTCGGAGAAGCCGATATAGCCGACCTTCTTCACGCCATCGGCCTGCATCTTCTTGAACAGGTTGCGAGCGATCAGGCCGGCGTCCTGCGGCATGACGAAGGTGTACTTCGTTGCCGCGACATTAGGCGGAATCGGCGAGCAGGCGAGGTGTGGGATGCCGACTTCGTTGGCGACATTCGAGATCGCGATCGAGCCCGGGGTCAGCGCCGAGCCGACAATGACGTCCACCTTGTCGTCATTGGCGAAGCGGCGTGCGTTGGTCGTGGCGATGGACGGATCACCAGCGTCATCCAGCACGATCACGTTAAGCTTCTCGCCGTCGATCTCGCTCGGCCACAGCTCGACCGAGTTCTTGAGCGGAATGCCGAGCGCCGCACCGGAACCGGTCGACGAAACCGTCACGCCAATGGTAATGTCGGCCAGCGCCATGCCGCTCATCATGGTCGTGAGCATTGCCGCAGCCGCAAGGCGGCCGATTATCTTGTTCATGAGTTCCTCCCAGAATACCCAGCAAACGATACCGATTGCTGTTTGTTATCTTGCATATCTTTCTAAGGCGAAGTCAATCGCCGTCGTACGGCCTTGATCTCGCTCAAAGACCACGGCTATTTCAAGTGCCATCGGAGCCGATGCAAAACTAGTACCAGATGGTATAACTACAGTGGTTTCGATCGCTTGATTGGTGTCCCGCAAGGGAGTAGGGAGCTGCCTTTGGGGAACTGACGAGCGATTTCATGACCAACGCGTATCGACCGGGTATGAATTTCTGGAAACATATTTCGGATGAAAGCCGCGCAGCAGGGTCAGAGCGACTTGCTCGCATCGTCAAGGAGAACCTCGACGAGCTGGTCGGGAAATTCTACGACAGCTTCCTCGCCCATGAGGAAGGCAAGGCATTCCTCAACCACTCGGTCGTCACGAACCGCCTTCACAAATCGCTGCGAAACTGGCTGATCGAACTCGTCAGCGTCGACCCGATGGGGGACATGACGGAGTTCGACGCCCGCCAGGTCAAGGTCGGTGAGGTCCACGCACGTCTGAAGATTCCAAACCATCTGGTGATGGAAGGCATGACGCTGCTGAAGAGCGAGATTGCGATCAAGATCGCCGAGTTGGACATCGACCGCCGCTCCATCGCAGAGGCGATCATCCTGCTCGACGAATTGATCGACTATGCGATGCGTCACATGTCGGCGGCATTCCTGTCCGACACGAGCCGCCGCATTCAGACCGACGAGGCGTTCCGCCTGTTCTCGCTTGGCCAGGACGTCCATCTCGAGCGCGAAACTCAACGCGCCGCTCTGATGGAGTGGAGCCAGCAGGTGCTGTTCAACCTCTTCAGCAACGACTGCGGCGAGGTGACGAAGCTAGCCAACTCGCCGTTCGGCCTGTGGGTTCGCCACCGCGGTGCGATCCTGTTCCAGGGAGCGCCGCAGCTCGACGCCATCCAGAACCTGATGCACACGATCGATGACGAGGTGCTGAGCAAGGTCAGCGACGACCGGCCGGCCGGCGTTGCTGCGCTGCAGGTGCGGATCGAAGAGATCAAGTATCACCTCAACGACCTGTTCAACGCCGCGTCCAATGTGGAAAACGGCCGCGATCCGCTTACACGTACCCTCAATCGCCGCTTCCTGCCCTCGGTGCTCGGACGCGAGGTTGGTCTCGCCAAGCGAGAGAACCAGCCGCTCAGCGTCCTGATGATCGACATCGACCACTTCAAAACGATTAATGATGTTCACGGCCACCAGGCCGGCGACTCCGTGCTCAGCCACGTGGCGGAGATCCTCCTCAACACGGTACGCCCGAGCGACTTCGTGTTCCGCTACGGCGGAGAGGAGTTCTTGATCGTTCTGGTCGAGGCAACGGAGGAACAGGCGTTCGTCATCGGCGAGCGTATTCGCGCCCGTGTTGAAGAAAAGGCAGCTACCGTGATCGACCGCCCGGCTATTCCGGTGACGATTTCTGTTGGCGTAGCGGCCTTCGAGGGCCACCCGGATTATCAGTATCTGATCAATGCCGCCGACAACGCCCTCTATGTCGCGAAAAACGGCGGCCGCAATCGCGTCGCGGCTGCCTGACGGCAGCCGCCCCGCTACCCTCAGGCCATTGTGATCCTGATCAGGATCACGAACATGATGGCGGTAAAGCAGATTGCCGCCAGCGTCAGCGTCGGCACGAAACCGATGGACGAGATCCCGGTAGCGGCAGCAACGACGGCCAGAACCAGGACGACGAGGGACAACAGAACTCGGAACATTTAGCGACTCCTTTTATTGCAGCGCTTATGCCCGGGTTGCAGTGCAAAAAACAGGGCGACAAACTGTCTGCCCTGTGGATGTCCCTTGCATCCGACCTTCTTGTATACAATGCGCTTGCCAGTTACAGCTGCCCCGGTATGATCCGCTGGGCATGCCGGAAGCAACGTCCACCCAGGTCTGTTCTTCCAAGGCCTGTTTAAGTCACTGCGCCGACGGGGAGGGGACGTGCGAGACAAGACTGATTGGCTGCAGTCCGTACTGATCATCATTACGGGCATCATCGGCGCGTTCCAGATTGGCAAGGTCGCAATCGCCATTCCGCTCCTGCGCGAGGACCTGGGGCTGAGCCTGTTTGCCGCGTCCTGGGTAGCTGGCGCCTATGCTGCGCTCGGCGTTGTCGGTGGCATGGCGGCTGGTTTCGTATTCTCCTATTTTCCCCTGCGCCATGTCATCATTTTCGGTCTGCTTCTTATTTCCGGCGGCAGTTTCATGGGCGCGGCAGCGTCTGACGCGACCATTTTGATCTCCAGCCGCGTCATCGAGGGCATTGGCTTCCTCGGCGTCGTCATCGCCTGTCCGACGCTGCTGCGCAGCATGGTGACCCCGCGCACGCAGCAGATCGTCTTCGCCTTCTGGGCCGCCTACATGCCGGTCGGTGCCGCCGTCATGATCCTGCTTGGCCCGGCGCTGATGCAGGGAGACTGGCGATGGCTGTGGACCCTCAACGGAATTGTTGCCGCGGCGCATGCCGTGCTGATCTTCGCATTGCGCCCGAAAGAAGCGGTTGCCGTCGCGCGACGCGCGAGCCCTACGCTTGGCGATATCGCGGCCGTGTTCAAGGCAGGCACCCCGGTCCTGCTCGCCTTCACCTTCGCATTGTATACGATCCAGTACTTTGCGCTGACGACGTTCCTGCCCACGTTCCTCATCGAAAAGATGGGGCTATCGCTGGAGGCTGCCGGTACGGTCTCCGCACTGGCCGTGGTCGCGAACGCCATCGGCAACATTTCAGCGGGTTTCATCCTGCGCATGGGTGCGCCGCTGTGGAGCATCTTCGCGGTCGTCTTCACGACGATCGGTGTCTGCGGCGTCGCAATCTTCCATCCGTCGTCGCCGGTGGAGGTCTCCGTCACAGCCGCCGGTCTCTGCCTCGGCCTCGCGGCATTAATGCCCTCATCGATCCTCGTCACCATGCCGCGGCTGCTTTCCTCTAACCAGCAGCTCGCGCTCGCGCTCGGAATCGTCCAGCAGGCCTCCTCGATCGGCCAGCTCGGCGGCCCGGCGCTGCTTGCCTTCTGGACCGAGTGGCAGGGCTGGGACGGGGTTCCCTATCTTTTTGTGCTGATCGCGGCATGCGGGTTGACGATTGCCATGGTCGCCAGGAAGGCCCTGCGTTAAAGGCTCACTCCGCAACTGGACACGATCCGCGGCCCGGCAAACGCGGATCGTTTTCGCATGTTGTCCGTTAGCGCAAGGACGACCGGCGTATTTTTGGCGCCGGTGCATGCCCAAGGAGAACAAAGATGATGAAACGCTATCTGGCTGCAGCCGCCATCCTCCCCGCGATGTTCGCCGCGCCTCAGCTCGCATCTGCCGCTGACCTCGTGAACTACGGTGTTGTCGAAGCCCCGCAGGTGCAGGACCGGGATGGCGTGAAGATCGGCTATCTGGATTGCCGCGTGGGTGGTGGCGCAGGCTATGTTCTGGGATCCGCGAAGGAACTCGACTGCGTCTTCCAGTCTACAATCGGCAGCCGCGCGACCGAGCACTATGTCGGCACCATCCGCAAGGTCGGCATCGACGTCGGCTTCACCACCGAAGGACGTTTGATCTGGGCAGTCTTTGCCCCAACTGCCGGCTATCATCAAGGCTCACTCGCCGGCCTCTATTCGGGTGCCACGGTTGAAGCGACCGCTGGTGTCGGTGTGGGTGCAAACGTACTCGTAGGCGGGACCGAAGGTTCGGTCCACCTGCAGACCATCAGCGCGACTGGTCAAATAGGCCTCAACGCGGCAGCAACCGGCACCTCTGTCACTCTGAGCGCGGTCAACTGACCGGGGTAAAAACTAGGGTAACCAACGGGCGGCTTCGGCCGCCCTTTTTCATTGAGGCTTTCGAAGACGGACTGAACGACTGCCAGGTCCACGAGGGAACCTGACAGCCGTTCAGTGCGGACGGTTAGGCTTCTTATTATGGGTGGCGGGCCCTTCATAGGGTCCCGCCGGCAAGCACCCGGAGAACCACCTGAACGGGCGGGTTCAGGCAGAAGTTCCACGAGTACTATCAGGATACCCGCTGCGGGTGGCTTGCGGCTTGCCGCTGCGGGGCATTCGCAAATAGTCTTGCGACAATCCGATGGATTGTCCCGGCTGGCCTACCGGGATCCATGCAATTCGCGTATGCTCAGATACCCACCTGCCAGCCGCCATAAATCTCATCGAGGAAATTGCAGGCCTGCCCCAGCAGGAAAATCTTCATCGAAACACACTCCCATGCAGGCTTCACAGCCGCTTTCGACGGAAATTCCTGTTCCTCTTAGCGCCAAAACTGCGCGAACAAAAATTGCATTTTGCTTTGATCTTATGAGCAAAAGTTATAGTTCCGATACGGGACAAGTCACCGAAGTTGACCGCGTGCTTCAGAGAGGCCCTACGATCATCGGCGTCGAACTGCCGCGCCACGTCATCCGGTAGACCGCGCCCTGCCGCACCGCCTGTATGGCCGCAGGCCTCAGCGCGACGATGCAGATGCCACCGGGCTTTCTCACCGATGGATAGATGATGCCATTGAGGCCCGACGCACGAGCCTTTGCCGCCAGCGCATTCCCGACCGGATAGGCGCTCGCCTTGTCCAGCCCTAGTGCTGGATGGTCGGGCCGCTGGCGCAGATCAAGGAACTCACCCGCCAGGCTGCAGAACATCTCGGCATATTCGACGGTGGCGTTGAAGTCGCCGGCATCCGCCAAGGCGTTCGTCAGGTGGAAGCCGACTTCCGCCAGGCACGTCTCCACATCGAGCGCTGCATACCATGCGCCGCGGTTGGGTCCGTTGAAGCGGTTCGGCTGTTGCGGCTTGGCATACGCAAAGGACGCATTAATGAAGTGCGCGTGCGGCACGTCGTAGACGAGTTCATTGGCGGCGAGGTCCGAGATGCCGCGCTCCTGCGCGATCATCCGCGTGCTTGTCGCCTGCTCGATCTCAGCCAGCAGGTCGAGTTCGTCATCACTGTCGACGAGGGATTTAAGCACCGCCTCGCGCAGCCGGGCGGTAGTGACCAGCCGGACCGTCTTCGGGAACGCTTCCGTGACGACCGGGATGCCGTCGATATCCAATCAGAGCCCTCCGCGCACCGCATCGACATAGCGGCGCACGTCGAGCATCTGCGGGATGCCGCCCTTGATCATGGAATCGAGCGGACTCATCCGCGCAAACAGCGGCGCCTTGTTCTCCAGCTTGATCCAGCGATCGGCCATGTCGTCGGCAAACAGCAGATGCAGCCCCTTGTAGATGCCCACCAGCGCGGAAATGCGGGTCAGCTGGTCCTGGCTTAGCGACTTGGGCTTTGCCTCCTGCTTCATCCGCTCCCACGTGCTGATTGAAACGTCAAGCAGGGCAGCCGCCTGCTGGCCAGTAAGGCCCCACACGTCGGCCAGCCGTCGATAGGCCTTGAGCGCCACCGCCGATAACCGGGCCCGGTCAGCGAGGCTGGAGAAATCCTGCCGTTCGGTCTCTGGGGCAATGTGCTGCAAGGCAACGGACATTTCCGCCTCCGTCATTTGATAGTAGATATCCATATCATATGAGGGAGAAATGTCGAGTTACAAGTGGCGCACCGGGGCTGGCTCGATAATAGATGCCGCCGCGCTATGTTGCACACGTACAACCGGAGCATGCCATGAATTTCCTCACCATAGGGCCGGAAGATGCTGAAATGACTGTGCTTCTTGCCCATGGCGCCGGCGCGCCGATGGACTCGACGAGCATGAATGCGGCAGCCGAGGCGCTTGCCGCCGAAGGCTTTCGCGTTGCCCGCTTCGAGTTCGCCTATATGGCCGCTCGGCGCGACGGCGTGCGCAAGCCACCGCCGAAGGCAGAACTCGTCATGGACGAATACCGCCATGCGGTCGAAGATCTTGGGACACGGACGCCGCTTATCATCGGGGGCAAGTCGATGGGCGGTCGGGTCGCCTCGATGGTCGCGGACGAACTGCAAAAGGCTGGCCAGATCGCGGGGCTGCTCTGCCTCGGCTATCCGTTCCATCCGCCCGAAAAGCCCAATCAGCTGCGCACCGCCCACCTCGAACATCTCGCAACGCCTACGCTGATTTGCCAGGGGACGCGGGATCCGTTCGGTACCCGCGAAGAAGTCGCCACCTACAAGCTCTCAAAAGCCATCGAGATCCTGTGGCTGGAGGATGGCGACCATGACCTCAAGCCGCGGAAAAAGATCTCCGGTTTCAGCACTGCAGACCACCTGAAGACGTTCGCAGCGGCCGTCCGCGACTGGTCGCGGCGCATCGGCGCGGGATGAAGATCGCGACCTTCAACATCAACGGCATCAACCGCCGGCTGGGGAACCTGACGGCGTGGGTGAAAGAATCCCATCCTGACATTGTCTGCCTGCAAGAGTTGAAGGCAGCCGACGAAGCCTTCCCCGAAGGCGACCTCAAGAAACTGGGCTACGACTGCGCGTGGGTCGGCCAGCCGAGCTGGAACGGCGTCGCGATCCTGTCGCGGCTGGGAGAACCGGTCGTCACCCGGACCTCTCTGCCGGGAGATCCCGCCGACACGCACGCGCGCTACATCGAGGCGGCGGTTGCCGGTATCCTGATCGCTTCGATCTACGCGCCGAATGGCAATCCGCAGCCGGGCCCGAAATTCACCTACAAGCTTGCCTGGCTGGAGCGGCTAAGAAAACACGCGACAGCGCTTCGCAAGACGGGCGCTCCGGTCATCCTCGCCGGCGACTTCAATGTCGTGCCCACCGACTTCGACATCTACCCGACCAAATCCATGGACGATAACGCGCTGATCCAGCCGGAATCGCGCGCGGCGTTTCGCAGGCTCATCGGCCGAACCTGGACCGATGCACTGCGCCACCTCTACCCGGACGAGAAGATCTACACCTTCTGGGACTACAAGCGCCTGCGCTGGCAGCGCGACGCCGGCATGCGCCTCGACCATTTCCTGCTGAGCCGCAATCTTGTTGACCGGCTCGCGGACGGCGGCGTCGACCGTGACGTTCGGGGGAGGGAAGGGGCGAGCGATCACGCCCCTGCCTGGATCAGGCTGCGCCGTGTCTGATCAGTGGCGCGCGACGAGGTGCCCGCCGCCGATGTCGACCAGCTCGACGCGCTCCGGGCCCTCGCCGACCTTCCACACCGGGCTCGGGATCTCGCCCGAAAGCCGCAGGCTCGGCTCGCGCTCACGGCGCGGATCCGGCACCGGAACGGCAGCGAGCAGGCGCTTGGTATAGGGATGCTGCGGATTGCCGAACAGCTGCGCGCGCGTGCCCATCTCGACGATCTGGCCGAGATACATCACCGCAACGCGGTCCGAGATATTCTCGACCACCGCCATGTCATGGCTGATGAAGAGATAAGTGACGCCGATTTCCTTCTGCAGGTCGCGCAGAAGGTCCAGCACCTTCGCCTGGATTGACACGTCGAGCGCGGCCACGCTCTCGTCGCAGATGATCAGCTTCGGCTTCAGGGCGAGAGCGCGCGCTATGCAGATGCGCTGCCGCTGGCCGCCGGAGAACTGGTGCGGATAGCGGTTGTAGACGCTAACCGAAAGTTCGACGCGCTCGAGCAGTTCGCGGACGCGCGCCTTCTGTTCCTCCGGTGTGCCAATGCCGTGGATCACCAGCGGCTCGCGGATCAGCTCGCCGACGGTCATGCGCGCGTCGAGTGCCGCCATCGGATCCTGGAAAACGATCTGCAGGTCGCGGCGGACCGCCTTGCGCCCCTTCGCATCAAGATCGCCCAGCGCGCGGCCGTTGATCTCGATGCGGCCGGTGTGCGGCACGAGGCCGACCAGCGCCTTCGCCATCGTCGACTTGCCGCAGCCGGATTCGCCGACCAGCGAAAGCGTCTCGCCGCGGAAGATTTCGAGTGACACATGTTCGACCGCATGGACACGCGCAGCAACTCGACCGAGCAGGCCCTGGCGGATCGGGAAGTTGACCGAAACATCGTCGTAGCGGACCAGCACCTCGCGCTTGTCGAGCTCCGGGCGAGCTGCACCCGCACCGATGCGCGGAACCGCGGCGAGCAGGTCGCGGGTGTACTGTTCCTTCGGATTGTCGAAGAGCTCGATCGTCGGAGCTGCCTCCACCATCCGGCCCTTGCGCATGACGATGACGCGGTCAGCCATCTCGGCGACGACGCCCATGTCATGGGTAATGAGGATGACGGCGGTGCCGAGATCTTTCTGCAGGTCGCGCAGAAGGTCGAGCACCTCGCGCTGCACCGTCACGTCCAGCGCGGTAGTCGGCTCGTCGGCGATGAGCACCGCAGGCCGCAGCGCGATCGCCATAGCGATCATCACGCGCTGGCGCATGCCGCCCGAGAGCTCATGCGGATATTGCTCGAGCCGCTTTTCCGGCTGCGAAAGGCGCACGGCCTTCACTGCCTCCAGCGCACGGGCGCGTGCCTCCGCGACTGACAGCTGCTCATGGGTGCGGATCGCCTCCACCAGCTGGCGGCCGATCGACATGACCGGGTTCAACGCGGTCATCGGTTCCTGGAAAATCATGGCGATGCGCGCGCCGCGCATTGCCTGCATCTTCTTCTCGGGCAGGGTCGTGAGTTCCACATCGCCGAAGCGGATGGAGCCGCCCGTCACCCTGACGGCGGGTGCGGGCAAAAGCCCCATGCAGGCGAGCGACGTGATCGACTTGCCCGAGCCGCTTTCCCCCGCAATCGCGAGCGTCTCGCCCCGATGAAGATCGAAGCTGAGGCCCTCGACGAGCGGCACCAGTCCCTGCTCCGAACGGGCAGAGACCTGCAGGTCGCGCACCGACAGGACAACGTCGGTTGCTGCATCGACTACGGGAGAAAGCATGGCTGCGGTCATTCGAAAACGGACCTCGGGAAGTAGAAGCTGACCACGACGTTCGGCATGTCGACGATCTCGGAGATGCGAAGATCGCCGCAGGTCGAGACGAGCATGTAGGCGTCAACGGGATCGATGTTCTGCGTCTTGGCGAGCAGCTCGACCATGTTGGCGACGGCATCCTTCGCCGCGTTCCACAGATCCGGACCGACGCCGGTCGTGACCTCGTAGCCCTTGGTGTCGAGATGACGCGTGACCGGTCCAGGCGTCGTGAAGCGCGGGGTCTTCAGCGGCGTGTCCTTGATCAGGTCGAGCGTCAGCACGACGTCGAAGGGGCTCTCGATAGCGGTACCGCAGACCTCGCCGTCGCCCTGTGCCGCGTGGGTGTCACCCACGGAGAACAGCGCGCCCTCGACCTCGACCGGGAGGTACAGGACCGTGCCGGCGTTCAGGTCGCGGATGTCCATGTTGCCGCCAACGCGGCGCGGCGGAACGATCGTGTGATGGCCCTTCTCGGCGAGCGCGTTGCCGATGGTACCGGCGAACGGCTTGAGCGGCACGCGGCCGTGCTTGCCGAACAAGGCAGGTTCCATCGTGTTGGCGTCGAACTTCCACACCTGCAACGCCGGCTCGGTGAACTCGTCGGCGAGCAGGCCGAAGCCCGGGATATTCGCGGTCCAGCCGAAGCCCGCGCCGTCGCGAAGCTGCGGCGTGAAGCTTTCGATCGTGACCTTGAGCACGTCGCCCGGCTTGGCGCCGTCGACGTAGATCGGGCCCGAGACCGGGTTGATCTTGCCGAAGTCCAGCGCCCTCACGTCCTCGACGGTGGACTGGGGGCCAAGCTGGCCCCCAGAACTGTCAAGGCACTGGAACAGGATCGTCTCGCCCGGCGCAGCCGTCACGGCAGGGGTAAAGGAATTGTCCCAGCCGAAATGGTGCTGATGGGCATGGATCGTGTGCTGGCAGTGCTTGCACATGAGAGGACTACTCCTTGATGTAGACGTAGTCGTAGTTGATCGGGATCGAGACCGGATCGACGTAGAGCGCGTCGTCACCGCCCATGCGAGCCGACTTCAGCGTGAAGCGCTGCTCGTTGAAGACTGGTGCCCACGGCGCGTCTTCCATGACCTTCATGTAGATCTCGGACCACTTGGCCAGGCGCTCGTCGAGCTTCGCCGGATCGACCATGGAGTCTGCCTGGGCAGCCATCATGTCGAGTTCTTCGTTGCAGTACTTCGACCAGTTCCAGCCACCTTCGACCGCACCGGCGCAGCCGAGGATCGGGTAGTAGAAGTTTGCCGGATCCGGGAAGTCGGCGATCCAGGCCATGCCGCCCGACCAGATCATCGGAGCATTGCCTGCGCCACCGGCCTCGATGACGTTGGCCTGTGCCAGCGACTTGATCGAGGCGTTGATGCCGATCGCCTTGAGGTCCTGCTGGATCGCCTGGGCGATACGCGGGTTGGGATCGGTGTTCATCACGTAGAGTTCGGTCTCGAAGCCGTCAGCGTAGCCGGCATCGGCGAGGAGTTTCTTCGCGCCTTCCGGATCGTACTTGTAGCCTTCGTAGCCCTGGGTGTAGCCCGGCATGGACGGCGGCAGCGGCTGGGTCGCCGGCACGGCGCGGCCGTTGATGACCTGGATGATGCGGTCTTTGTTGATCGCCATGTTGACGGCGCGGCGCACCTCGACCTTGTCGAACGGAGCCTGCGTGACGTTCATGGTGATGTAGCCGGTGTGCAGCTGGCCGCCCTCGACGACCTGCGCCGCCTGTGCGGGGTCCTTCATGACCTCGACGAACTTTGCCGGCGGAATGCCGTCGCCCGGGATGTCGACTTCGCCGTTCTGCGCACGCAGCAGAGCAACGACCGGCTCCTGGCCGACCTCAACCGTGAAGCCGTCGAGATACGGAACGCCCTTGATCCAGTAGTCCGCGTTCTTCTCGAACACGAGGCGCTGGCCAAGGGTCCATTCGGTCAGCTTGAACGCGCCGGTGCCAACCGGCTTCTTGCCGAAGTCGGCGCCTGCTTCCTCAACGACTTCCTTCGGAACGACGAACGAGAAATTCAGCGCCATCACGTGCAGGAAGGTCGCGTCAGGGCGCGACAGCTTGATGACGACAGTGCCGGCGTCCGGAGCGGAAACGCCCGACAGGCTCTCAGCGGTGCCGGCAGCAGCCTCGTTGAAGCCCTCGATCATCGAGAAGAAGCCCTGGCCCGGCGACTGGGTGGCCGGGTTGACGACGCGGTTGAGCGAGTAGACGACGTCCTCGGCAACCAGCTCGCGGCCGTTGTGGAACTTGACGCCGGGTCGCAGCTTGAAGGTGTAGGTCACGCCGTCTTCGGAGATCTCGTAGCTCTCGGCGAGACCCGGACGCAGGTTGGTGGTGCCCGGCTCGTAGTCCATCAGGCCGTCGAAGACCGACTTGATCATCGACCAGTTCTGCCAGTCGTAGCCGATAGCCGGGTCGAGGGTTGCCACGTCGTCCTTGTAGGTAACGACCATGTTGCCGCCGTAGGTCGGCTCCTCGGCCTGAGCCGGCATGAAAGCCGGCAGGGCCATCAGGCTCGCCAGAGCGGTGGAGAGGATAAGCTTCTTCATAGGGCTTTACTCCTGTGGGTTGACGGGTTCAGCGCAGCTTGATGCGCGGATCAATGAGCGGCGAAATCAGGTCGGCGAGCAGGTTGCCGATGACGATGCCGAAAGCCGAGACGAGCGTGACGCCCATGATGATCGGGATGTCCACACGCTGGATCGCCTGCCAGGCGAGCTGGCCAATGCCGGGCCAGCCGAAGACGCTTTCAACCACCACGATACCGGACATGAACAGGCCGATGTCGATGCCGATCATGGCGATGATCGGCAGGATCGCGTTGGGCAGGGCATGGCCGAGGATGACCTTGCTGCGGCTCAGGCCCTTGGCGCGCGCGGTGCGGATGAAGTCGGCGCGCAGTACGTCGACCATCGACGAGCGCATGATGCGCGAGTACCAGCCGGAGCCGAGGATGCCGAGGGTAAGCGCCGGGAGCACGATGTGCGCGAAGGTGCCGTAGCCGCCGATCGGGAACCATCCGAGCCGTACCGCAAAGACGTAGAGCAGCAGCAGTGCCACGACGAACTGCGGCGCGGAGACGGTCAGGAAGCTTGTCAGCATAAGCCCGTTGTCGACGGTCTTGCCACGATTCAGCGCGGCGATAATGCCGAGCGGCAGACCGATCAGCAGCTCGCAGAAGATCGCGGCGACCAGCAGGATCAGCGTCGCCGGCAGGCGCGAGACGAGCAGCTGCGCGACCTCAGTCTTCTGCAGGTAGGAGCGACCGAAGTCGCCCTGCAGCAGATTGACCAGATAGTTCCCATACTGGACGAGGAACGGCTTATCGAGGCCGAGCTGCTGGCGGATGCTTTCGACCGTGGCGGCGGTTGCCGAACGGCCGGCAATCTGGCGCACCGGATCGGCCGGGAGCACGTAAAGCAGCACGAAGGTGATGAACGAGACGCCGAGCAGGATCAGCGCGGACTGGACAAGGCGTCGGAGAATATAGGCTGCCATCAGTCGCGCCCCTGCTGTGTCGGATCGAGAATGTCGCGCAGTGCGTCACCCACCAGGTTGAAGGCCAGCGCCAAGAGCAGGATCGCTGCGCCCGGGATGAAGACGAGCCACGGGGCCGACTGGAAGTAGGTCTGGTTCTCGAAGATGATGTTGCCCCAGGACGGAATCGGCGGCTGCACGCCGATGCCGAGGAAGGAGAGCGTTGCCTCGAGCAGCACGGTCGTCGAGATGCCGAGCGTGCCCCACACGATCAGAGTCGGGATGAGGTGCGGCAGGATGTGCCTGAAGAGGATGCGTCCGTGCCCGGCACCCAGCGTCTTCTCGGCAGCGATGTAGTCGCGTTCGGCGAGCGAGGATGTCTGCGTGAAGATCACGCGTGCGGTCTGCACCCAGTTCACGAAGGCGATCACCATCGCGACGATCCAGAGCGACGGCGAGAAAATCGCGGCCAAACAGATTGCCAGCAGCAGCGCCGGAAACGCCATCATCAGGTCGGTGAAACGCATCAGCACAGCGCCGACGACACCGCGGAAATAGCCGGCCGTTACGCCCACCAGCGTGCCAATGAAGAGTGCCACGCCATTGGCGACCAGGCCGATGACTAGGGAGGTCTGCGCGCCAAACAGCATGCGCGAGAACAGGTCGCGGCCGAGCAGGTCGGTGCCGAACCAGAAGGTCTCGTTCGGCGGCAGCGGCGCGCCCTCGATGGTCAGGCCGTCGAAGAACTGCTCATACGGGTCGTAGGGTGCGAGCCACTTGGCAAATACCGCGCCGCCCACGCAGATGAGGACGATCACCAGGCCCAGCAGCGCCAGCTTTCGCTGCATCAGCCTGCGCAGGACGGACGGTCCGCTTGGCGGCACGACCAAGGGTTCAGGCGAGATCGATGCGTCTGCCATCGTCGGTGCCCCTCTCGTTCGAATGGTTCGCAACCAGCCGCTCGGCGGCGGTTTCGATGGTGACGCGCCAGGCCATCGCGGTCTGGCGCAGAATGTCGTAGGCCTCGGCTTCGGTCTTGCCCTTCATGACGAACATCATGACGGCGCGGACGATCGTTTGGCGGGCAGAAAGCCGGTTCTGCAGGTCGGCGATAAGCGCCTCTGAGGCCTTGGCGCGATCGAAGTTGCTGCGCGCAACGAGCAGTGCCGCATAGACGCCCTTGTCGCTCATCGGCTTCAACAGCTGCGCATGCGCGCCCATCTCCATCGCCCAGCGCAAGCGGCCTGGCGCTTCGGAGCCGATCAGCGCGATCATCGGCATCGGCGACTGGCCGGGCGCCCAGGGAAACTGCTCGTCATGGCCCATGTCGGCATCATAGAAGATGAAGTCAGCTCCGATCGCCTCGGCCGGAAGCTCTGGCCAGGCCTCGCGCGCCTCAAGCCCGATGACGCCGAGCTGGCGGATAAGACCCTGAACCGAGGGATGCGGCCTGTGCAGGATCCAAGCCGTGGCGCCGCCGAGGTTTTCCGTCCTGATGCGGGTCATTTCACCACCTTCAGAGAGCTGCCCTGCGAGGACTGGGAGCGGTGCGTGAGATAGGGATCGGCGCGCAGCGCCGGCATGCGCTTGATCTCGCGGAAGCGGCCGCCCTCGAGCCGGGCGATGATCGCCGGCTGGGCCGCATGCAGGTGCGCCGGATCGACCCGCGGCGTGTGGCCGGCGCGGATGGCCGAATGCAGCAGCTCCGACAGCGGCAGCTTCTCGGCGCCCGGGCGTCCGTTGAGAAGTCTCGCGAGTTCATGCACGGCAAGGCGCGACATTTCGTGAAACGACCCGCCTCTGCCACCTGCCGGCTCGAACCAGGGGCCGACTGACACGAGGCCCTCGGCTGCGTCGCCTGCTGCGTCGATCTCGCATTCGGTGAAGTTGCAGGAGAGCACCGGAATGCCGTCGGCAAATTCGGCTTCCCGCTTCAGTTCGGCAAGACGCGCGAGAAATGCGTAGGAACTGTCGCCGACCAGCGAGTTGAGGATGAAGTCCGGCTTCAGGGCGCGGATGTCGTGGATGATGTGGTCGAGCTCGGTGTCGCCGAGCGCCAGATAGCGGTCGGCCAGCACCTGGCCATTCGCCGCGGCAATGCGCTCGCGCGCGATCTGCGCCATTTCCCAGCCCCAGATGTAGTTGGAGCCGACGAGATAGGCGCGGCTGCCGAGCGTCGGCAGCGCCCAGTCGAGCAGCGGCAGCAGATGCTGGTTCGGGCACGCGTGCATGTAGGCGACATGTTCGGATGCCTCGAAACCCTCGTAAGGGACCGTGTACCAGAGGACGCCGTCAAAGCGCTCAAGTTCCGGGATCACTTCCTTGCGGCTCGCCGAGGTGATGCAGCCGAAGATGTGGCGCGCTTCGGACGTACGCAGGATCTCGCGGCAGAGCGGCGCGTAGCGGTCGAGCCGACCTTCCGGGTCACGCTCGATGACGCGGAACGAGACGTCGAGGCTGGCGTCGGCGTTCACTTCCTCGACGCCCTGCAGCACACCCGTATAGGCGCCACGCGCCAGGGCGGCGTAGATGCCGCTGCGCGAGAACAGAACGCCTATGTCAATGACCCGCTTCATGCCGTGCCCAAAGTGAAAAACCCCGCACCGATCCACGCTCGGCGCGCGGTCGGGACGGGGCTCGGATGCCAATATTTGCAGGCAGTCTAGCGTCAGGCAGGCGCGTAGGGAAGTAGTATTGCGCCCAAAAGGTCTCAGATGCGCCACGTTCGGACTAAAATGGGCATCTGCAGCAACAAGATTGCGCAGTTGCACGAGCTCGCGCGTGTTCGCGCACAAAATTTAGTCAGTGCGGCACTGGATGACGCTGCGACAACTGTGAGGATATCCACAGGCCCACCCGGCGGATCGGCAAAATCTGCATAAGGAAACGGCGGGGAAAGACCCCGCCGCGCTTTTCTGATTCTGCTTTTCCGGCGTCTTAGTCGACGTCGTTCGCCGCCTTCACGTCGCGCTTGCCGACGAGGATCTCGCGCTTGCCGACGTGGTTTGGCGCACCAACCAGACCTTCCTTCTCCATCCGCTCTACCAGCGATGCGGCGCGGTTGTAGCCGATAMCGAGGCGACGCTGGATGTAAGAGGTCGAGCACTTCTTGTCGCGAAGGACCACCTTGACGGCTTCGTCGAACAAGTCGTCGCCGTCCTCGGACCCCATCGCGCTCTTGTCGAAGACCGGCGCGTCCTCTTCCTCCTCGATTTCCTCATCCTCGTCCGCCGTGACGGTATCGAGATATTCCGGACGGCCCTGCAGCTTGAGGTGGGCGACGACGCGCTCGACTTCCTCGTCCGAGACGAACGGGCCATGGACACGCGAGATGCGACCGCCACCTGCGGTGTGCAGCATATCGCCCTGGCCGAGCAGCTGCTCCGCGCCCTGTTCGCCGAGGATGGTTCGGCTGTCGATCTTGGACGTCACCTGGAAGGAGATGCGGGTCGGGAAGTTCGCCTTGATCGTGCCGGTGATGACATCGACCGAAGGACGCTGCGTTGCCATGATCAGGTGGATACCGGCGGCACGCGCCATCTGCGCCAGACGCTGGATCGCGCCTTCGATCTCCTTGCCCGCGACCATCATCAGGTCGGCCATCTCGTCGACGATGACGACGATGTACGGCATTGGCGTCAGGTCGATCTCCTGATCCTCATAGATCGGCTCGCCGGTGCCCTTCTCGAAGCCGGTCTGCACCTGCATTGTCACGACCTCGCCCTTCTCGCGGGCGATCTTGGCGCGCTGGTTGAAGCCATCGATGTTGCGCACGCCGAGGCGAGCCATCTTGCGATAGCGGTCTTCCATCTCGCGCACGGCCCACTTGAGGGCCGTGACAGCCTTCTTCGGATCAGTAACGACCGGGGTCAGCAGGTGCGGGATGCCGTCATAGACGGACAGCTCCAGCATCTTCGGATCGACCATGATCAGGCGGCACTCTTCCGGCTTCAGGCGGTAGAGCAGCGACAGGATCATCGTATTAATCGCGACCGACTTGCCCGAACCGGTGGTGCCGGCGACGAGCAGATGCGGCATCTTCGCGAGCTCGGCGATGACCGGATCGCCGCCGATCGTCTTGCCGAGGCAGACGGCGAGCTTGTAGCTGCTGTCGCGGAAGCCCTCGCACTCGATGAGCTCGCGCAGATAAACGGTCTCTCGGCTCTCATTCGGCAGCTCGATGCCAATGACGTTGCGGCCGGGAACCACAGCGACGCGGGCGGAGATCGCCGACATGGAGCGGGCGATGTCTTCGGCTAGACCGATGACGCGGCTCGACTTCACGCCCGGCGCGGGCTCGAATTCATAGAGCGTGACGACCGGACCGGGGTGAACGTGAATGATTTCACCTCGAACGCCAAAGTCCTGCAGGACGCTTTCGAGCAGATCGGCATTCTGCTCCAGTCGCTCCTGCGACATGTAAAAGCCCTGACCTTCCGGCGGTAGCTGGAGGAACTCCGCGGGCGGGAACTCGTAGTCATCACGCGAATGCGCAGCCGAGACCGGCCCCGCCATCGGCAGCGACGGCGCGCGCGTCATCGGCGCGACGGGTGCAGGAGCAGCGCGAACCGGCTCCGGAGCAGGGGCGGGCGCTTCTGCGACGACTGGGACCACCTCCGGCTCGCCCTGCTGTACAGCGTCAGGCTGATGAACCTCTTCCTGCTTTGGCGCTGACGGCGTCTGCGCAACGGCACACTCGATCACGCGGTAGAGCGAAGCGATATCCACCGGCTGCATCGGCACGACCCGGGCAGCGGGGGTCGGGGCGGGCTCCTGCGGGGGCAGCGGGGCCTGCACGACGACGGGCGCTGCTTGCGCCACCATTGCTGGCGGCACGATCGCTTCCGGCTCATCGGTCGAAACACCGACCGCGGGACCCGCCAGCTCAAAGAATGCAAAGTCGGAGAGGTACGACCACGCCGGCGCTGCCGGCTGCTGAGCCTGCGGCTGCTGCACCATGGGCTGCTGGACAGACTGAGAGGTCGCAACCTGCCGGACAACAGGAGCGGCGGCGGCAGGCTGCGGGGCGGGAGCCTCAGTCTGCACCACGGGAACTGCCGGACGCGGCGCGGGCTGGACATGCTGCACGGGTCGCATCGGCTGCGACGGGGGTACATAGGCCGGGTTTGCGTGAACCGCCGCTGCCGGGCGCACGACCTGTGCCTGTGGCTGGACCGGAGCCGGTGCGGGTGAAGGAATCGGGGCCGGAGCGACTAGCGCAGCTTGCGGCTCCTCCGAAACGTCTTGGACCGGCTGCGCGGGGGCGACCGGCATCATCGTACGAGCGGGAGCCGGAGCCGGCGCGAAGGGAGGACGCGCAGGTGAGGTCGTCTGCTGCGCAGGCTGCTGCTGTGCAGCCTTCTCTTCCGAGTTGCGACGCAGCATCCGGTCAGGCGTGCGGGTGAAGCGCACATTCGGCGCGATATAGAAGTAGTTGTCCCATGCCGGCGGCTGGGTGTCGTCCGCCGAAGCGGAGTCCTGAGACGCCTCTGAACGCGGCGGAAGCGCGTCGTTCCGCGCAACGATCTCCAACGGACTGGACCTGGGTGAACGCATGGAAGACATACTCATAGACTCACGACTGGATTGGCCCCTTGAGGGATAGGAAAGGTTGGTTAACAGGACCTTCCAAAATCGGTAAAAGTCTCTGGACTTCCTCCCTAAGCCGTAGCCACCCGCACAGAAGTTCCTTACCCTGCGTCAGGTGGGGAAAGACGTTGCCGATGTACATTAAACCTTTTTCCGCTTCGGAATATCATTCCAATTTTCGCAGCGGTCGTCTAAGGTTGGGCTAAATCAGTAAGTCGCGGGAGAGCCTATGAGTAGTGTGCTAGAGCGTTCGCTGGCCATTCTGGAGCTGCTGGCGAAGTCCCCAAAGGGGCTGGCACTGCGCGACATCGCCGACAAGCTCGAGATCCCGCCAAGCGGTACCCATCGACTGCTGAAGGACCTGGTACGGCTTGAATATGTCCGCCAGGACCGGGAGCACTCCGATTACTACCTCTCAACGAAACTGGTGGCTCTCGGGCTCAGCTATCTCAGCGACAGCGGCATCGTCGATCTCGCCCAGCCGGTGCTCGACCGACTCGCGGCTGAGAGCGGAGAGCTGGTGCGCCTCAGCATAGTCAGCGGACGGAATCTCACTTGGGTGGCGAAGTCGCAGGGCGCGCGCAACGGGCTCATCTACGACCCGGACATGGGCGCAGATGCGCATCTGGCTTCCTCAAGCTCCGGTATCGCCTGGCTAATGACGCTGAGCGACGAGCAGGCGCTTGAGCTCGTCGCAAAACAGGGCTTCGCCAAGCCGGGCGAGTATGGTCCCAACGCGCCTCTCACCATGCTCGACCTCCTCCAGCGCCTGAATGCCGCCCGCGAGGCGGGTTATGCGCTAACTCTCGAGACCTATGCGGTGGGGATGAACGGCATGGCCGCCCCCGTGCGCGAGGACGATGGCGAAGCCCGCGCGGTGGTGTCGATCTACGGCCCTGCAGTGCGGTTCACCGAGGAGCGGATGAGGGCACTTGCGCCCAATTTGCTGCGTGCAGCAGCAGAACTGTCCGTTGTCGGCAATGCTTCACCGCTGATGAAGCAGAGCTCCGCCGAGGTGTGATCTAGACTGCGGCTTGCACGCGCTCGGCCTTCTGGCCGACAAGAAAGCTCTCGCCGCTCGGGTCTGCGAAGAGGTGTTCCGGCACACTCGCGGCAGGACCATAGGTATTGCGGCAGTACGGGCACCGGGTTGCAGCCTTCGGCCGTTGGGCATGGCACGAGGGGCAGTACAGCAAGCGAGACAACTTCAACCTCCGAACGTCAGGACCAGCTACTTCCGCTGCGTCATGGGCGGCATGAGTTGCCGTGCGATTGTCACGAAATTTGGGCAAGGACGCCGCAGCTCGCACGGCGCCCCCGTCAAAACTCAAGCTTCGGCGGGCAGGCCCGAAAGGCCGATGCGCCTCGCTTCAGCCGCAGGCATCAGGCTCGCTTTGCGTACACGTCGCGCCTGCTTGCTGTTCTGAATGAGCCCAGCCCCAGTAGCCGCTTTCACGAAGCTGCGCTGGGCATCAGCGGCCGTGCGCCATCCATCGAGGGCATCGCGGCAGACGGTCATCGCGCTGCGCCAGCGGCGGCCGCGGGCCCACTGCGGCCATTCGCGCTCAAGGCACTCGAGAGCCTCGAAGCTCGTGGCGACCTTTCGTTCGCCACCACTCGGCATGCGCAGCACCACGGGGGATGGGAATGCAATATCAGTCATCACTTCCTCTCTGTGCAAACGTCAACAAGAGCAAGTAACCGGACGCTGGATCCGGCCATGACTGATCTGGGCCCCTGCCGCGCCGAGTTCAAGACCGCCGAAGGGAGGTGCAATCCGGCCAGATCGCGACAGGGCTTCCTCGCATGGTTAACACGCGCTAAACATCGGACATCTCAAGGCTGAACTGATTCGCAGGCATGGCAGCACCCCATTTCATTTCCCGCGGGCTCCAGGTTGCAGCCCGAATCGCGCGGCCTCTCGCTCTCGCATCGACTGCCACCCTTGCGATCGCCATCGCCGGCTGCGCTCAGCAACCCGTCCGCATCGAGGATTCGTCGCTGTCGCATGAGCGTGACCTTACAGCTGCACTGGCCCTGCCACCTCCCGGCGGCCCGGCAGTGGTCAGCGTCATCGAGCGCATCTTTGCCAACGCCATCCAGCAGGACATCGTGCTCGCAACCTCGTCCACCGTGCCCGGACAGAACACGCTGCGCGTCCAGTTCTTCGGGCCGATGGGCTCCAGCCGCGGCGACACGACGCTCACGGACTATCCGCCGACGGAAGGCTCGATCGGCCGAGAGATGCGAAGGGCGCTCCCTGGCATTCCGATGGTTCGCTCACCGCTCTTCGCCCAGAACGCTTACGGCCCGTTTGGATACGCGACGGGACGCAGCAGTTCCGGCGACCTCTGCGTCTACGCATGGCAGCGTCTTGCCGGAATGCGCTCCGACGCAACCGTAGCGACACGCGGTTCGATACAGGTACGCCTGCGGCTCTGCCAGACCGGGGCGACCGAGGAAGGGCTGCTGGCCGTCATGTATGGCTACACCATCAAGTCGGCAATTGCCGGCGAGACCTGGAACCCGTACGGCACGGCACCGGCGGCTGACCCCCGTTTGGGCACGACCGGTCAGCCGATCCACCCCAAGGGGATAACAGGAGCCGCGCAGATTACCGTTGCGGCACCCGTTGAGGAAAGGACGCCGAGGCCGACGCCACGACCGGCGGTTGCATCAGCGCCCGCTCAACAAACAGCTCCGATGCTTCCAACGGCTCCGGCAAACGCACCGATAGTGCCGCCGCCTCCGGGCACTGCAACACCGCAGGCTGTCCCGCAAGTGCCGCCGCCGCCCGGCTCAGGTAACTAAATCCCGAGCTTCCCCATGGTCAGCTTACTAACTTTTAACCATGGGTAAGCTTGGAAGATACCCGCTAGACGTCTCGCGACATTTTAGCGCCACAGTTGCGCTAGACCGAAAGCACGGCCACATTCGCGTGGCAAACACGTCATCAGGGCGCGGGTGTTATTATGAGTAATTTCGTTGTCGGCGTGGTGTGGGCTGTACTGGCCGCGTGCATGATTTTCATCGTGTCGCTGCCGATCAATCTCCAGACCCACCTGGTCCTCGGCGGCATCATACTCGCGATCATGATCACGATGAAGCTGCTGCGCCTCGACGGCACGTGGCGGGTCATCGCGCTCGCTCTCGGTGTCGCGATGGTACTGCGCTATGTCTATTGGCGCACGACCAGCACCATTCCGCCCACCAGCCAGCTGGAGAACTTCATCCCCGGCCTCCTCCTGTATATTGCCGAGATGTACAGCGTGATCATGCTGTTCCTCAGCCTCTTCATCGTCGCCAAACCGCTGCCGCCGCGCGCCCCCGCACTTGTCAACGACGAGGAACTGCCGCGTGTCGACGTCTTCATCCCGACCTATGACGAAAGCTCGCGCATGCTGGCCGACACCATTGCCGCGGCGAAGGCGATGGACTACCCGCAGGACCGCGTCACCGTCTGGCTGCTTGATGACGGCGGCACCGTGCAGAAGCGCAATTCCGACGACGTGCAAACCGCCCAAGCCGCACAGAAGCGGCACGTCGAGTTGCAGAAGCTGTGTGCCGATCTCGGGGCGAAGTACCTGACACGGGAGCGCAACGAGCACGCCAAGGCCGGCAACCTCAACAACGGCCTTGCCCATTCCGACGCGGAACTGATCGCAGTCTTCGACGCCGACCATGCCCCGACACGCAGCTTCCTGCGCGAGACGGTCGGCTACTTCAAGGAAGACCCGAAGCTCTTCCTCGTGCAGACCCCGCACTTCTTCCTTAATCCGGACCCGCTGGAGCGCAACCTGCGTACCTTCGAGAAGATGCCGTCGGAAAACGAGATGTTCTACGGCGTTATCCAGCGCGGCCTCGACAAGTGGAACGCCTCGTTCTTCTGTGGCTCGGCCGCGGTGCTCAGCCGCAAAGCGCTGGAGGAAACCAACGGCTTTTCCGGCACGTCGATCACAGAAGACTGCGAGACAGCCATCGAGCTGCATTCGCGCGGCTGGAACAGCATCTATGTTGACAAGCCGCTGATCGCTGGCCTGCAGCCGGCGTCCTTCGCCTCGCTGATCGGCCAGCGCAGCCGCTGGGCCCAGGGCATGATGCAGATCCTGCGCTTCCGCTTCCCGCTGCTCAAGCGCGGACTGACCCTGCCGCAGCGCCTCTGCTACATGTCATCGACGCTGTTTTGGCTGTTTCCGTTCCCGCGCACGATCTTCCTGTTCGCGCCGCTCTGCTATCTGTTCTTCGACCTTCAGGTGTTCACCGCCTCCGGTGGTGAGTTCTTCGCCTACACGCTGAGCTACATCGCCGTGAACCTGATGATACAGAACTACCTCTACGGTCGCTTCCGCTGGCCGTGGATCTCGGAACTCTATGAGTACATCCAGTCGGTGCATCTGCTGCCGGCGGTGGTTTCGGTGATGCTCAATCCACGCAAGCCGACCTTCAAGGTCACAGCCAAGGACGAGTCGATCTCGACCAACCGCCTGTCGGAGCTGAGCCGTCCGTTCTTCGTCATCTTCGCTGTCCTGCTGATTGCCGTTGGAGTTTCGGCCTGGCGCATCTATGCCGAGCCATGGAAGGCAGACGTCACCCTGGTCGTCGGCGGCTGGAACCTTCTCAACCTGATCCTCGCCGGATGCGCCCTCGGCGTTGTCTCCGAGCGTCGCGAGTGGAGCAGCACGCGCCGCATCAAGGTCAATCGCCGCTGCGAGTTCGGCCACGACAATGCATGGTTGCCCGCGACCATCGAGGACGTGTCGGTAAACGGCGCGCGCGTGCGCGTCTACGGCGCTGACACCCCCGATTTCGTGGCCCAAGGGACGACCGCCATCCGCTTCCAACTGCTTTCGGGCGCCGAAATTGGCGAACTGCCGATCGCCGTGCGCAACCAGTCCAAGGAAGGCGACACCTTCGTGCTCGGCTGCCAGTACGTCCGCTCGGCCGCAGATCATCACCGGTACGCCGCGGACCTTGTGTTCGCCAATCCGGAGCAATGGTCGCAGTTTCAGGAATCGCGCCGGCGCAATCCAGGCGTGGTCGGCGGAACGCTGTGGTTCCTGCAGCTTGCGTTCTACCAGACCTGGCGCGGCCTCACTTACCTCGTCCGCTATCTGCGGTCGTCGGAGCCAGCGCCACAGCCGCTCCCCCAACCGAGGAGCGCCCGGTGATGAAGCGCCTCCCACTCGCATTCCTCATCGCACTCTCGGCAACTACCGCGCTTTCAGCACAGCCGACACCTTTCGACATGACGCCGGAGCGGTCCGAGCTCGCTCCCGATTCCTCGCTCCCGCCAGAAGATTTGGGCATCGAGACTCCGGCACCACAGCCTGGGGACGTGCAGTCCGCCGAATTCCGCCGGCCGTTGCTGCCGACCGGTGACATCATGCTGCAGGGTGAAATCGCCTCGCGTAGCTGGGCGCTGCATCTCACCAATGCGCAGGCATCCGCTCCCATGCGCCTGCACCTCGGCTACAGCAACGCGATCGTCGTGGCGCCGGAAGTGTCGCGTCTGCAGCTCCTGATCAACGATTCCGTCGTTATCGAGACGCCGATCCGCTCGGCCGATGGCGTCGGCGTCATCGAGGTCGACGTGCCTGCGGGTCTGCTGCGCGCTGGCCGCAACGAGGTGTCGCTGCGCGTGAGCCAGCGCCACCGCACTGACTGCACCATCGACTCGACCTATGAGCTGTGGACCTCGGTCAATGCCGCTCAGACTTATCTCGTATCCGACGATCTTTCGCTTTCCAGGCTCTCGGCGGTCGAGGACCTGCGCGCCATAGCGCCGGACACTTCCGGCCGTGCCACCATCGCCATCGTGGCGCCCGGCATGTCGCGCAACGACATCGGTGCCGACATCCTGAAGCTCGCGCAGACCATCGCGCTCTACCAGCCCCTGCCAGATCTCAACTACGTCATCGACGCGGCACCCTCGGACGAGCAGGAAAATGCGAGCCTGCGCGTGTTCATCGGCGAACGCGATGAGCTTGAGGCACTCGGTGTCGACTTGCCGGCGGGGGCTACCGGTCCCATCGCAACGTTCGCCGAACAGCCGGACGGCATACCGACCTTCATCGTCAGCGGTCAGACGCGCGGCGAATGGCTAGAGGCGCTCGACGGCATGCTGGCCCCTCTCGACCGCTCCGCTGGTACCCGCCGCGAAGCCGTCACGACTGAAGCCTGGCGGCTGCCGAACGCGCCGATGATCTACGGCGCGCGCGAGTTGACCTTCAGCGAGCTCGGTGTGCGCTCCGAGAGCTTCTCGGGCCGCAACTTCAGCACCAGCTTCCAGTTCTCGGTTCCGTCCGATTTCTACGCCGGCTCCTACGGCGAAGCGCAGATCCTGCTGGATGCCGCCTATGCCCAAGGCGTTCTGCCGGGCAGCCTGATCAATGTCTACGTCAACGACTCGATCGCGATCTCGATGCCGCTCAACGACGATCGCGGCGCGGTTCTCGAGAAGCTGCCGCTGCGCATGACGATGCGGCACTTCAAGCCGGGCCTCAACGAGATCCGGGTCGTCGCGACGCTGCGCACCGCGGAGGATGAGGCTTGCGCGGCGGCTGGCCTGACGGGCGACCAGCCGCGCTTCGCGATCTTCAACAGCTCGCGCTTTGTCGTGCCGGCCTTCGCCCGCATCGGCCAAAGCCCGAACCTCGCTGCTCTCAGCGGCACGGGGTATCCGTACTCGCAAGCGGAACAGCCGGTCCCTGTCGTCACCGAGCGCAACGACGCGCCGACCCTGTCGGTAGCGGCGGATCTGCTTGCCCGCATGGCTCTCAGCGCCGGCCGCGCCATGCCGGTAACACTGACGACCTCGATAGACACGCTCCGCGACCGCGACGCCATTTTCATCGGCTCGATCAATACGATCCCGTCCCCGGTGCTGTCGCAGGTCAACGTCTCCGAGGAGGCACGCAGCCACTGGGTCGCCTCGCATGGCGGCGTCCCGCTTGCGACGGATGCCGCGCAGGCCGATCCGCAGGCCTGGCGCGAACAGATGGGCGCGCGCAACTGGTTCCGCGACATCGAGGAATGGTTCGACCGCACCTTTGAGCTGAACCTTAGCGACCTTCGCTTCGTCCCGTCCTCCGAGCCGCCGTTCGTTCCGTCCCGCCCGGCTCAGGTGATGGTCGCGCAAGGCATCAATCCGGCAGGCAACGGCGTTTGGACGCTGGTCTCCGCACCGGATACGCAGATGCTGCAGGAGGGCGTCAGCGCAATTTCAAGGCTACCCAACTGGACGCGTCTTTCCGGTCGGCTCGCCAATCTCGACAATGACGAGGAAACCATCAGCGCGCTGCCCGCAACCACGCAGAAGTTCGTCGAGACGCAGCCCGTTTCGATCAACAACTTCCGTCTCATCGTCGCGAATTGGCTGTCGAGCAACATCCTGTCATACTCCCTGGTGCTGGTGGCGACCTGCTTCCTTGTCGGCATCGCGACCTCCGCGCTGCTCTCGCGATCGGGGAGACGTCATTGATCCGCAAGCTGCTCCTGGCGCTCATTCTTGTGACCGGCATGGCACCCTCGCTCGCCAATGCGAAGATCACTTCCGAGGAATGGTCGGCCTACACCGATCGCTTCGTGTCGCAAGAAGGCCGGGTGATCGATGATGGCAATGGCGGCATCTCGCACAGCGAGGGGCAGGGCTATGGCCTCTTGCTCGCCTACCTTGCCGGCAACCGCGCCGATTTCGAGCGGATCTGGTCTTTTACCGAACGCGAACTCCTGCTGCGCGACGACAGTCTCGCCGCCTGGAAGTGGGAGCCATGGGCGACGCCTCACATCACCGACCTCAACAACGCCGCCGACGGCGACATCCTGATCGCCTACGCGCTGGCGCTTGCGGGTGCCGCCTGGCACGATCAGCGCTTTACCCGGAACGCGCGCACCATCGCGCGGGCGCTAGGGCGCACTTCGGTCTTCGAGCACCAGGGCGAGCTACTGCTGCTTCCCGGCGTCGGCGGCTTTGGCCCGAAGGCGCGCCGCGACGGACCGGTGGTCAACCCGTCCTACTGGGTGTTCGAGGCCTTCCCTGTCCTCGCACGCATTGCCCCCGAAACGGATTGGATGAGGCTTTCCGAAAGCGGCAAGCGGCTGATCCGCAAGACGCAGATCGGCGAGCGCAGGCTTCCGGCCGAGTGGGTCTCGCTGGCGAATGCGCCAAAGAGCGCGAACGGCTTTCCGGCGATGTTCGGCTACAACGCCATCCGCATTCCGCTCTATCTGATGCGTGCTCTGGAAAACGATGCCGAGCTGCTCCGCCGGCTGCGCGATGGCATGACCGGCCCTAACGGAGAAATCACCCTGATCGACGCCGTCAACGGCAAGATCGCTGCCCAGCTTGATGATCCCGGCTACCGGATCATCTCCGCGCTTGCGAGTTGTGTTGTCGATCGCGTGAAAATTCCTGAAGAACTTCGGAGCTTCCGCCCGACTGTTTACTATCCTTCCACTCTGCAACTTCTTGCACTGTCCCACATCAGGGAGGACCGGCCCGAATGTCTCTGACAACCTCGGTGAAGTTTGTCGCCATCGGTGCGGCCACTCTGTCGCTCTTGCTGGGCACGACCGCCTTAGCGCAGATCCGCCACTACTGGGACCCGAACGCTCCTATGGTGTCGCTGGAGGTGACCGGAACCACTCCGGCGGCTGCGGCAATTTTCGACGACGAGGCGGAAGCCGGCGAGCCTCAGCTGTTGGCACAAGCGGACATTCAGCCGGCACCGCTCGCGCAGCAGGCTCAGGATGCACCGCCGCCGGAAGTCGATGAATCCGCGCTGCGCTACTTCGCACGCCAGGGCGACAAGCGCCGCCTGGAGATCGAGATCGCGCGTCTGCGCGCGCTCTATCCGAACTGGACGCCGCCAGCCGATCCTCTTGCTACGCCGGTGAAAACCGATACCGCGCTGGAAGAAATCTGGCAGCTCTATTCGGAAGGCAAGCTCGGCGAAGTACGCCAGAAGATCGCCGAGCGCCAGGCGGCCGAACCGGGCTGGACGCCGCCGACGGACCTGACGGACCGGCTCGCGCTGGCCGAGGCGCGCGATCGCCTCATCAACGCTTCCAACCTCGATCAGTACGCCACAGTCATATCGGTAGCGTCGGACAACCCGCAGCTCCTCACCTGCAGTGAGGTTGACGTGCTCTGGCGCGTAGCCGAGGCCTTTGCCCGCACCGAACGCGAGCCCCGAGCCTACGACGCATACAAGTACATTCTCTCCAACTGCGACAACACCCATGAGCGCGTTGCGACCATGCAGAACGCCTCGCAGCTGCTGACGCAGACACACATCGCAGACCTGCTCACGCTCGAGCGGTTCGACAGCGATGGCAAGGGCGAGTTCGCCGCTATCCGCGACGATCTTGCCCGCGACGCGGTGGCCAAGGGCAGCAAAGATGCTGAAGCGGCGGTCCCCGCCGAGGAGCTGAAGCGCGTCGAGCGGCTTGCCGAGGCCGACAAGCGCCCGTCCGACGCACGCCTGCTTGGGTGGTACTATCTGCAGCGCAAGAACCACATCGAAGCGGAGAAGTGGTTCCGCATGGCACTCGACAGCGAGCCATCGGCTGACGCCGCCGAAGGACTGGCGCTGGCCCTGATCGAGCGAAATGCCTTCGCCGAAGCGGAGGAGCTGATGTTCCGCTGGCGCGGCACGAGCGACAACACGCGCGTTGTCTATCTCGCCGCAGCGGCAAACCTGCTTGGCACCGAACCGCGCCCGCTGCTGACGAGCGAGGTGCTTAACCGCATCGTCGCCGAAGTTGCCTCGTCACGCTATGTCGAGGGCGCCCGCCAGCTCGGCTGGTATTCCCGCGCCTTCGAGCAGCACACCACGGCAAAGGCCTGGTTCCTGACGGCGCTTTCCTGGAGCCCCGACGACGAGCCGTCGGCCTATGGGCTGGCACTTACCTATCACCTGTTCGGAGAGGCAGCCGAGCTTGCGGAAATCAAGCGGCAGTGGGCAGGACGCTCCGAGCGAATCCAGCTCGTCGGTGTGGCCGTGACGGAGCCGGCGCCGGTTGCACCCCGCCTCTCAACCGCTCAGGATCCGCTCGCTCTGGCGCCAACGCAACCAGCACCTCGCGCCGTCGTAGCAACCAACGTGCAGACAGCTCAGCCGGCCCAGCCAGTACAGCCTGTCCAGCCCGTACAGACGGTGCGCCGAACGGCACCTGCTGCGCAGAAAGCGGCGCCCGCCGCCTCCGCTTCACGTCGCAGCTGCGCCGGCCAGATCCATCCGGAAAGTCTCAGTCCTGAAGCTGCGCTCAACCGTGGCTGGTGTCTTATGGACGCAAATCGCCCGATCGAGGCGGCGAAGGCCTTTGATGTCGCATTGCGCAGCCGCAGCGAACAGGTTCGCCGCGACGCTTCCTATGGCCAGAGCCTTGCATATTTGCGTGCAGGTCTGATCGACAACGCCGCCGTTTCTGCAACGAGGGCGCCGCAGTCGCAGGCACGCGCCCAGGAGCTGCAGACCAACATCCTTGCCGAACGCGCCCTCGGGGCCTTCGAGCGCGGCCGCTATGTCGAAGCGATCATCGCGCTCGACCAGCGCGCCCAGATCGCGCCCGAACGCGTCGACCTGATGGTCCTGCGCGGCTACGCCTACATGAAGCTCGGGCGTCTCTCCGACTCCAAGCGCGTCTTCGAAGCCGCCGCCGGCACCGGCAGCCGGGATGCAATTCGCGGCCTCGCCGACCTGCGCAACCTGATGAACGGGGGGTAGGGGACCAAAGTACCCTCGCGGATGCTCCCCTCAACGGGCAGACCAATCGAGTTCAGCGCTTGTTGACCTCTTTGTGCTCCAATCCTTCGCGATGGCGAGGTGAGGGGCGCTGGGGAAAAAATGAATATAGCTGGACGGGTCGAGAGGGAGGGCCTGCGCGAGGCTGCGGACAGCGCCGCACGCGTCGCGGTACTCGTTCCCTGCTACAACGAAGAAGCTACCATCGGCAAAGTCGTCGCTGACTTCAGAGCCGTGCTCCCGGACGCCCAAATCTACGTATTCGACAACAACTCGAAGGACCGCACCATTGAAGTGGCGAGGGCCGCGGGCGCAATTGTCGGACGCGTACGTGGCCAGGGCAAGGGCCATGTCGTCCGCCGGATGTTCGCCGATGTCGATGCGGATGTTTACATCCTCGTAGACGGTGACGGCACCTACGACGCCTCCGTCGCGCCAATGATGATCGACGAGCTCCTGCAGAATGGGCTCGATATGGTCGTGGGTGTCCGCCACACCAAGGACGAGGCCGCTTTCCGCGCAGGCCACCGCTTCGGCAACCAGCTGCTGACGGGCTGCGTCGCGTTCCTGTTCGGTAGAAACCTCACCGACATGCTGTCCGGCTACCGAGTCCTGTCGCGACGCTTCGTGAAGTCGTTCCCGGCACATGCGACGGGCTTCGAAACCGAAACCGAGTTGACGGTCCATGCGCTCGAACTGCGCATGCCCGTCGCTGAGGTAGATACCGAATATCATGCGCGGCCGCCGGGATCGGTCAGCAAGCTGAACACCTATCAGGACGGCCTGCGCATCCTCTTCACGATCATCCGACTGCTTAAGGCGGAAAAGCCGCTGCAGTTCTTCTCGATCGGCTTTGTAGCCTGCGTGGTGGCTGCACTGATCCTCGCCGCGCCGGTCTTGATGACATACCTTGAGACTGGTCTCGTTCCGCGGCTGCCAACGGCGCTTCTGTCCGCGAGTCTGGTGCTGTTCGGGACGCTGCTGCTGGTCTGCGGACTAATCCTCGACACGGTTACGCGCGGACGCGCTGAAATTAAGCGCATGGCCTATCTCGCCCAGCCGAGCCCGTGGCAGAGACGGAGCGGATGAGCACCACGCTTGCGCAGTTCGCCCGTTTCGCGCTCGTCGGGACAATCGGATTCCTGACCGACGTCACGGTGCTTGTGATTGGGATGCGGCTAGGCGCGGGACCCTACATCGCCCGCGTCATCTCCTTCCTCTGCGCGGTTGCCGTCACGTGGCTGCTCAACCGCAGCTTCACCTTCAGGACAGGACCCGCTATGAAGTCGGCGGAACCCCTGAAATATCTTGCAGCAATGACGGCGGGCGGAGCGGCGAACTATTCCAGCTACAGCCTGGTTGTCGCGCTGTTCCCACACGAGCCCCTTGCGCCGGTAGCCGGAGTGGCAATCGGATCGATTGTCGGCATGGGCCTCAACTTCGCCGGCGCGAAGTGGTGGGTTTTCAACGCCTGAGGCCCCACTCCCGGTTGCGTTAGGCGTCCAGCCGACTGCTTTTGCACGCAAAATCAGCCGGGTGACCCTGCGCATCCCTCCCTATTCGTCAGCCTCATCTTGCGCCTTAGCGCATGAATGTGCGACATCGACGCGGTCAGTCTCCGAGAGAGGTCTTTGCTGCCACGGTGGCGCAAAAGGGAGACGGCGCATGTAGCCGTGGCATCTAGGGAGGTGGAATGAACCGCCGTGTTATTCTGGCACTGAGCGCCGCGCTGCTGATGGGTGCAACCGCAGTGCAGGCTCAGGACGCAGCCAAGATCGCCATGGTCGCCGAGCTTTCGGGCGCCGGCGCCCCGGCCGGCACGAACTGGCGTGACGGCATCAAGATCGCCATCGAGGAAATCAACGCCGCTGGCGGCATCCTCGGCAAGCAGGTCGAGGTTTCCGAATACGACACGCAGACCGACCCGCAGGTCTCGCGCGCGATGGTCCAGAAGGCCATCGACGAGGGTGCGTTCGCCATCCTCGGCACCATCTATTCGGGCTCGACCCTCGTCAACATGCTGGTCGCCCAGCAGAACGAGATCCCGCAGTTCGTCGGCTCGGAAGCTCCGACCATCGTCCAGAAGGGCAACCCGTTCGTGTTCCGCACCTCGTCGGGCTCGCAGAAGGGCGTTCCGGCTCTGGTGCCGTACTTCACCGACACGCTGAAGGCCAAGAAGGTCGCCGTCGCCTGGGTCAACAACGAGTTCGGCAAGGGCGGCCGTGACGTCTTCACCGCCGAGATGGAAAAGGCGGGCATTGAGATCGTCACCGACGTTCCCTCGGAGCAAGGCGCGACCGACTACGCTTCGGACGTCTCCAAGCTCAAGGAATCCGGCGCCGAGGCTGTGTTCGTCTACATGAACCAGGAAGAGGCTGCCCGCTTCCTGATCGAG
Source organism: Aminobacter sp. J44 (assembly GCF_007829415.1). Taxonomy (NCBI): domain Bacteria; kingdom Pseudomonadati; phylum Pseudomonadota; class Alphaproteobacteria; order Hyphomicrobiales; family Phyllobacteriaceae; genus Aminobacter; species Aminobacter sp. J44. The sequence continues at coordinate 48,494 of NZ_VLJG01000004.1, forward strand.
GCGAAGAAGCAGGGTCTTTCTATGCCGCTCGTCGGCGAGGTGACCCTCACCGAGGCCAAGGTGATCGAGCTTGCCGGCGGCGCAGCCGAAGGCGCGATCGCGCATGTCGGCGTGACCGCGACCGCCACAGACATTCCGGGCATCGCCGAGTTCAACGAGAAGTTCGTTGCCCAGTTCAAGCGCAACCCGACCCATGACGCGATCAAGGGCTACATCGGCGCCTGGGCAACGAAGTACGTCACCGAGAAGGTCGGCGAGTTCGACGGTGCCAAGTTCGCCGAGACCATGAAGAACCTGTGCCTGCCGGTCGCCGAGTATCCGAAGATGCTGCTCGACACCTGCTGGGACGAAACCGGCGAAATGTCGCGTCCGAGCTTCATGGTTCAGGTCAAGGACGGCAAGCCCGTCGTCATCGGGACGGTTCCGGCGAACTGATCCCATCCCTGATGCAGTCGCGGCCGCCTGAACGGGCGGCCGCCCCTGCCTAAAGGACATCCCATGTCGCAGTTCCTGCAAGTTCTGCTCTCCGGTCTGGCCACCGGTTCGATCTATGCGCTCGTTGCCATCGGCTTCACGCTTGTCTGGCAGGCAGCCCAGACCGTGAATTTCGCGCAGGGCGAGTTCGTCATGGTCCCGGCCTTCTTCGTGCTGGTCGGCACCAACGTTCTCGGCTTCCCGCTCGCGCTGTCGCTGGGCCTCGCGCTCCTGCTCGCAATCGTGTTGCTCGGCGCCGTCTTCAAGAAGCTGGTCGTCGATCCCATCCTTCCGTCCGGCGGCATCTCTCTGATCATCGCCACCATGGCGCTCGGCATCCTCCTGCGCGAAAGCGTCAAGGAGTTCTATGGCGCCGAGGCACAGCCGTTCCCCGCGATGTTCCCGACCAACCCGATCAACGTGTTCGGCGCCGTCGTGTCGATGCAGGACATGCTGAATCTCTTGATTTCGCTGGCCGTCGTCGTGGTGCTGACGCTGTTCCTCAACCGCACGCGCACCGGCCGCTGCATGCAGGCTGCCGCGCAGAACCCGGCAGTGGCGGAAATTCTAGGCGTCAACGTCAAGCGTATGGTGATGTACGCCTTCCTCATCAACGCAGCCCTTGCCGCGCTTGCCTCGTTCCTCATCACGCCGGTCTACCTGGCCAAGTTCTCCAACGGTGAGACGCTTGGCCTCGTCGCCTTCATCGCGGCGATCGTCGGCGGCTTCAACCAGATCCGCGGCGCGCTTGTCGGCGGCCTCCTGATCGGCGTGCTCGACAACCTCGTCGCCACTTATGTCACGGCCGAATATCGCGCCGCGCTGCCGCTTATACTGCTGATCTTCATCATCCTCGTGCGTCCGCAGGGCATCATGGGCACCTCCGAGGGAAGGGCGGTCTGATGCGCGCGTATCTCCGTCCGCTCCTCATTGCCCTTCTACTGGTGCTGGCAATCCTCGCGCCGATCGGGCAGGGCAACTACATCACCTATGTTCTTACCTCGTGGCTGGTGTTCTCCATCGCCGCGATGGGGCTGAACCTTACCCTCGGCTATGCCGGCCAGATCTCGCTGGCGCAGGCCTCGTTCATGGCGATCGGCGCCTATACCAGTGCGCTGCTGACCCTTGCCGGCTGGCACTGGATGGCAGCGCTCGTTCCCGCGCTGCTGCTCTGCTTCGTCGTCGGCCTTGTGCTGGGCTATCCGGCGCTGCGGGTGAAGGGGCACTTCCTCGCCTTCGTGACACTTGCCTTCAACACGCTCGTCTTCCTGGTGCTGCGCAACGAAGACTGGTTGACAGGTGGCAACTACGGACTGTCGGGCATGCCGCGTCCGGACTTCGGCTTCGTCTCAACGATGAAGCAGCATAATTTTTACTACTTCACGCTGGCGATCACGGTCGTTGCCGCCGCGATCATGTGGTGGATTGTCCGCTCGCCCTGGGGCCGCGCCTTCAAAGCGCTGCGCGAAAACCCGATCCGCGCGGAAAGCCTCGGTGTCGACACGCGGCGCATCACTCTGCTCGCCTTTGCGATCGGCTCGACCTATGGCGGCCTTGCCGGGGCGCTGATCTCGCCGCTCGTTCAGTTCATCGAGCCCGGCTCGTTTGCGGTCGGCCACTCGCTGCGCATCCTGCTGATGGTCGTGGTCGGCGGCGCCGGCTTCTTCTTCGGGCCGTTCCTCGGCGCCGGCGTCGTCATCCTCCTGCCGGAGCTGCTGCGCTTTACCGAAGGCTACTACCTCATCATCTACTCGGCGCTCGTCATCGTGATGCTGGTGTTCACGCCAAGGGGACTGATCGGGCTGTGGGGAATGCTGCGCGACCGCTTCTTCGGCAAGCCGCAGATCCGCGCAGACGTGGAGCAGGGACCGAAACTGAAATGACCGCGCCCATTCTCTCGATCCGCAACATCACCAAGAGCTTCGGCGGCATCAAGGCCGTGCGCGGCGTCTCCTTCGACGTGCACAAGGGGGAAATCCTCGGCCTGATTGGCCCCAACGGCTCGGGCAAGTCGACGCTGTTCAACTGCATCCTCGGTCAGCTGCAGCCGGACGAAGGGTCCGTCGAGGTGAAGGGCGTGCCAGTGACGGGCATGCGCGCCAGCAAGCTCAACCGCCTCGGCGTCGGCCGCACCTTCCAGCAGCTGTCGGTGTTCCCGCAGATGACGGTGCTCGACAACATCATCGTCGCCGGCCAGGAGCATAAGGGTACACTAATCTCGCGCCTGTTCGGTCCCTCGGATGCCGGCCTGACGCAAGCTGCCGACCAGCTCATCGAGTTCTTCCGGCTGACGCACCTGCGCGACACGCCGGCGGGCTCGCTCTCCTACGGCCAGCAGAAGCTCGTGGATGCCGCCATGGCCTTCATGGCTGGACCGGACCTCGTTTTGCTCGACGAGCCGGCGGGCGGCGTGAACCTGACGATGCTCGCGCATCTCAAGGAGCGCCTCGTCGCCTACAATGCCGAACACGGCACGACCTTCGTCGTGATCGAGCACAACATGGAGTTCGTGATGAGCCTGTGCACCCGCATCGTGGTGCTGGCGGAAGGCGCCATCATCGCGGAGGGCTCGCCCGACGAGATCCGCGCGAACCAGACCGTCATCGACGCCTATCTGGGAGGCTGATCATGCTGGAACTCCAAGACCTCCACGGCGGCTACGGCAAGATCACGATCTTGAACGGCGTCTCGTTCAAGATCCCGAAGGGCACGATCACCACCGTGATCGGGCCGAACGGCGCCGGCAAGTCGACCGTGTTCAAGGCGATCTTCGGACTGCTCAATATCGACAAGGGCCGCATCCTGCTCGATGGAAAGGACGTGACCCGCAGCACGCCGCGGCAGATGATCGACTACGGCGTCACCTACGTTCCGCAGGGCCGCAACGTCGTGCCGCAGCTCTCGGTCTACCACAATCTCGAGCTTGGCGGCGTCACCGCCCGCGACCAGACCAAGGTGCGCGAGCGCATCGAAAAGGTGATGGACCAGTTTCCGATCCTGCGCGAGTTCCGCAACCGGAAGGCGATCGAGCTGTCCGGCGGCCAGCAGAAGCAGCTCGAAGTCGCGCGCTCGCTGCTGCTCGACCCGAAGCTCATCCTGATCGACGAGCCATCGATCGGTCTGTCGCCGAAGCTGGTGCAGGAGGTGTTCGCGACGTTGCAGCGCCTGCGCGACCAGGGCGTCACCATCCTGATGGTGGAGCAGAACGCCAAGTCCGCGCTCGCCATGTCCGACTACGGGCTTGTGCTCGAACTCGGCCAGACGCGCATGCACGACAAGGCCGAAAAGCTCCTCGCCGACCCGCGAGTCGGCCAGCTGTTCCTCGGCGGACATATCGAGGAGGCTCCCTCCGCCTAAGTGGGAGGGGGCCTCGATCTTCCTTTTCAGAATTCTGCTGAAGGAGATTGCGGCTCAGGCGGTCGCAATCTCGTGGATCTTCACGCCCGGCACGGCCTTCGCGGCAAGGTCGCAGAGATGGCGGTGATGGGTGAGATAGATCACCTGGCCCACCTGGCTCATCTGGCCGAACAGGCGGAGCACTTCCTCCGAGCGCGGCTCGTCGAACGTTTCCATGATGTCGTCGGCAACAAACGGCACTGACGGCCGCGCAGCCGCGAACTCCTCGTAGCCGGCAAGGCGAAGGGCGAGATAAAGCTGGAAGCGCGTGCCCTTGGACATGTCCATCGCCAGCTTCGAGCCGCCGCGCGCGGAAAGGCCAATCAGCGTCTCTCGGTCCTTCTCCGGCCGCGTTGCAAGGCCGGTGTATTCGCCGCGTGTCATCTGCCGGAACGCTTCTGAGGCACGGTTCATCATCGCGCTGCGGTGCCGGTCTCGATAGGCGCGGATCGCGTGCTCGGCAATCATGCTGCCGCTGCGCAGGCGCAGGTACCGCAGCGCCTGTTCCTCCATCTCAAGCAGAATCGTCCGCCGCTCGGCATCGATGCGGGCGACGGTGTCGTCACCGCCAATGGCATCAAGGCGGTCCTGCGCACGGGTGCGATCCGCAAACAGCGTCTTCGCGCGCTCATCCAGGTTCTCGATGCGGACCGCAAGCTCTGCCTGCTCGCGCTGCAGTTCGGCAAGATCAACGTCGGCAATTGCGGAAAGCGCGGCCTCAAGTGTTTCTTCCTGCGCCTCGGCAATGATCTGCCGCGCTAGCCGGTCGCGTTCCTCGACCAGGCGGTCGCGCTGCCCGGCAAGCTCCAGCGCCTGACGCAGCTCGGTAATCGACTCGACATCGAAAAAAGAGGTCATCTCGCTGCGGCGCGTCTCGTGCAGCGCAATCTGCTGTCCCAGTACTTCGCGTTCGTCCGCGACCGCCGCAAGCTCGGCCAGCTTTTCTTCGCGCCGCTCCTTCGTCTGCCTTGCCTCGTCCCGGCCCCGGATCAGGGCGCGGGCGGCATCAACCGGGCGCGACTGATCAAATGGCTCGCCAAGGGCATCGCAGATGTCGGAGACAGCATTCACGAATTCTGCGCGGTCTGCTTCCATCGCGTCGATGCGATGCTGCGTGCCGGCAAACTCCTTTAGCACAACGGGAAGTTCCGTCAGCGCATCGAGCAGCTCACGCACGGCGCCCGGTGCCTCGTCCATCCCGGCGAACCAGGTCTGATCGAGAGCGCTCTTCCAGCGGCGCTGCCACTCTACGGATGTTGCCCTCGCCTGATCGAGCTCCCGCTGGCGCGAAGCGAGGTTTCGCGTCAGGTCTGCAACCTGCTTCTCGATCGTTACCCGCTTGGTGTGCGCGGCGGTGTGCGCGGATATGAGGTTTTCCGCCGCCTGCACGAGTTCGGACAGGGCAAGGCCGCTGGCTTCCATGCCGGCATTCTCAAGCGCTCCTGACAGTGCCTCCCGTTCGGCTTCGGCGGCAGCACGAGCGTCATCGGCCGCGCGCTGCGCTGCCTGCAGCGCATCCCACGCGGCAACTGCCTTCGCGTGGTCGCGCGACCAGCGTTCGAAGGTGGCGAGAAGACCTGCGATGAGTGCTTCAGAGGGGAGGGGGAGCGCCGCCGGCGCTTCGGCCACGATCTCCGCCCTCAACTGCGCTAGCTCCTCATCCGCTTCGCTCAGCAGCGCGTCCTGCCGCTGGATGGCGGCCGAGGTGACAGCGCTTGCGGCGGTCAAAGCGCGCAGTTCCTCCAGCTCCTTGCTGGCCTTGAGCCGGGCATCAGCGGCCTCATCCACCGCATGCATACGCTGTTCGAAGTGCACTGCCGTCTCGCGGTCGAGCGCTTCGAGATGCTTTGTCCACGCGTCGTTGCGCTGGGCCATCAGCGCGCTCGCTTCCTCATCGCCGATGACGCTGCCCGCACTGCGCAGTGCCTCGATGCGAGCCTTATCTTCAGCGAGCCTCGTCTCAAGCTCACGCTTGCGGTCGAGCGCTGCCGCGCGGCGCTTCTGCAGGCTGTCGGCTGTCGAGCGCCATGCTTCAAGCCGCGCGGCATCCGGAAGGCGGATCGCCTTAACCTCATCGCCAGTGCCAGTCCATGGCTGCAGCGCACCGACTGCCTCCTCGTATGCCCGCACCTTCTCGGCAAGTGAACGTTCCGCGAGCCGTAGCTCGGCCGCAAGATCACCCTGCCGGATGCGGAGGAGAGACGCCTGCAGGCGGGCCACGGTAATCGCATCCAGCACGCCGCCCGCCTCCAGCCCCTTCAGCTCCGCCTGAGCGTCTTCCAGCACCTGTTCGCCGTTCTCGAACTCCTTCTCGGCGGCGCGGAGCGCAACATCGATGCCGTTCTTTTCGGCGAGAAGATCGCGCAGCATGCCGATCGTCGCGGCCGGAATGACCAGCGTTATCGCATCGTCCACGTCACGCTTGCCCAGCGCCGTCAGGATCAGGTCGACCCTGATCTTCTGTTCGGAAAGCTGCGACTTACGCTTGGGCAGGTCTTCCTCGGCCGTCGTATATCGTGCAGCCGCTTCCGACAGGCGCTCGATACGATGGTCGAGTTCGAGCAGCCGCTCGTCGACGGTGAGCGCATCAATCTCGTCGCGAATCCGCGCCTCACGCTGGTCGAGCCCCGCGCGTCTCGTTTGCAGCCGTGCTTCCGCATCAATGAGTTCGGGCAGCGCGTGCGACCACTCGGCCGGCGGGCGAGGAACGTCCGCATAGGCAGCAAGGTTCTCCTCCAGGCGGCGGTAATCGCCGGCCAGCGGATGCGCGCGCAGCATCCGCGCGATCTGCTCCTGGCGCGTGCGCGCCGTGCCGATCTCGCGCGTGACCTCCTCATAAGCGGCCTCGGCGCGCTGAAGCTCAGCCTTCAGCGAGGCATAGGCAGAGGCTTGGGTATCGATCTCGTCCCGGCGCGCCTTGATTTCGGCCATCCGGCGCTTGAGGCCGGCGATGGTGGTACTGCTGGCACGCTTGCGGAAGATGGATAGCGCCTCCTCCATCGTCTTCTCGAGCACGGCACTGGTACCCGCGAGCCCAGCGCTTGCCGAAAACAGCAGTTCGCCAAGGTCGCCGCGGCTTTCAAGGATCGCGTTGCCGCCGTCCTCCAGCGTCTGGTCGTCAAGCGAGAACATCATGCGGTAGGCATCGCGCGTGAGGCCAGCCAGCGGCACGCTCAGAACCGCCTCGTTGACCGGCTGGCCCTGCGCATCGAGCAGCGAGTTAGCGCGCTGCTTGACCCGCTTGAACTGGTGCGCCTCGCCGCCGAATTCGAGGCAGCCGCCCACCTCCATTGCCTTTCCCTGGTGCAGGAAGCCGTAACGAGTACGCTCCTCGATACCAAACAGGAGGTCGAGATAGGCCGACAGCGAGGTCGACTTTCCGGCCTCGTTGAGGCCGTAGACGATGTGCAGATCCGGCTTGTCGGACACGCGCTCGCCGAAGTCGATGGAATAGTCGGTGAACTTCCCGTATCGGGTCAGGTCGAGACGTCTGAGACGCATCAGGCGGCCTCGGGCGCCTCAAGCCGCAGGCGCGCCAGAATGTCCTCGCTGCCCTCTGCAAGCAGCTGATCGACCAGCGCCTCGAATTCGGCCTCGTCGCTGCCGCTGAAGCTGCGCGCCTCGGCCGGCAGATCGTCGCGGATTTCCTTTACCAGGTCGCGCACCGCGTCGCGCACGCCGTGCTGGCCGATGACAGTCTCCCGCATCAACTGGTGCAGTTCGAGTAGCGGGTCGGCGTTGTTGCGGCCCGATGCCGTCTCGGCAGGGGAGGAGGTTGCGATCTCCAGCTTTTCGATCCAGGTGCGGCCAAGTCCCTCGGCGCGCTGTTCGGCCTCGGCCAGCAGCAGGTCGCGATCGCGGCGCAGCGTCCATGAAAGCGATGTCGAGCCGATGATCCTGAGGCGCCCGACCAAATGGTCGGAACGGGTACGCGCGCGAGCATCGGCCAGAGCCTGCTCGACAAGTTCGACCGCCTCACGCCAGGTGACGGCCGAGGACAAGTCGGCATTGATCCGCTCGAACTGGGCGATGCTGGTGAGCCGTTCCTCAACCGTGACGCGGCGGTCATCATGGATGGTGACGAGCGAGACAGTCTTCTCGCCGCCCTCGTTGATGTCGCGGCCCTGCGGCATGCCCGGCATGATCACGGACCGTTCGCCCTCGTGCCGTGCGCGCGCATGCACATGACCCAGCGCCCAGTAGTCGAAACCCCAGCCGTGCAGGTCAGTCACCTTGCACGGCGCGTAGAGGTCATGGCCGTTCGCCCCGGCAAGGCTCGTGTGCATGATGCCGATATTGACCGCGTCGGGGAGGGGGCGGCGGTACTTTTCGAGCAGGCTTTCCGGCGCGTGGGGCTTCGCAAAGCTTAGCCCATGGACGTGGATGCTGAGATTGTCACGCTTGAGTTCTACCGCCTCGGCACGGCCACCGAATACTTTCACCGAAGGCGGGAACACCAGCTCCTGCGTGATGCGCGACAGAGCATCATGATTGCCGCGGATAACGAAGGTGGAGATCCCCGCCTCGTGCAGGCGCTGCATCTGCGTCGCCAGAAACCGCGCCGTCTTCATCGAGGTCTGATCGCCGTCATAGAGATCGCCAGCGATGATGAGGGCGTCGACACGCTCCTCGATACACAGGTCCACGATCGATACCAGCGCCTGCCGCGTCGAGTTACCGATCAGCTCGGCGAGGTCGCTGTTGCGCATCGCCAGCGAGCGCAGCGGTGAATCGAGGTGAAGGTCCGCCGTGTGGACGAAGCGAAATGCCATCGTGATGCTGCCCTCCATTCCCTGCAAGGTTCGGCAAGCACCGTAGACCGTTTCGCCGTGCCATTTGCGGCAGCGATCAGGTCATGCACAGGAAACCGCAAGGTTTCGGTCCGCTCGTACTGCCGTTTCCCGGAACTTTTCTGTCCGCCACGACTTAACCCGCTGCTATTGGACGAGAAAGGAACCAGCCATGTCCTGGAAGACTGAGGCTTCGGGCTCAACCATGAGCACCGGAGCGCCTGCACGCAGCGATCGAAATTCGCTGACGGTCGGGCCCGACGGCCCGATCCTCCTGCACGACGTCCATTTCCTCGAGCAGATGGCCCACTTCAACCGCGAGAAAGTGCCGGAGCGCCAGCCCCACGCCAAGGGTTCAGGCGCCTTCGGCGTCTTCGAGACGACCGAGGACGTGTCGCAGTTCACCAAGGCGGCGCTGTTCCATAAGGGCGCTCAGACCGAGATGCTCGCCCGCTTCTCGACGGTCGCAGGCGAGATGGGCAGCCCCGACACGTGGCGCGACGTGCGCGGTTTCTCGCTGAAGTTTTACACCAGCGAAGGCAACTACGACCTCGTCGGCAACAACACGCCGATCTTCTTCGTGCGCGACCCGATGAAGTTCCCGCACTTCATCCGTAGCCAGAAGCGGCTGCCGGACTCAGGGCTCCGCGACAACAACATGCAGTGGGATTTCTGGACCAACAATCCGGAGAGCGCGCACCAGGTGACCTACCTCATGGGCGTGCGTGGCCTGCCACGCACCTGGCGGCAGATGAACGGCTATGGCTCCCACACCTACATGTGGGTCAATGCTGGCGGTGAGCGCTTCTTCGTGAAGTATCACTTCCACACCGACCAGGGCATGGCGTTCTTCTCAAACGCGGAAGCCGCACAGATGGCCGGCGAAGACGCGGACTATCACCGCCGCGATCTATTCGAGGCGATCCAGCGCGGGGAGCATCCGAGCTGGACGCTCTCGGTGCAGGTGATGCCGTACGACGACGCGAAGACCTACCGCTTCAACCCGTTCGACCTCACTAAGGTCTGGCCGCACCGCGACTACCCGCTGATCCGGGTCGGCACCATGCGGCTCAACCGCAATCCCGAGAACTTCTTCGCTCAGATTGAGCAGGCTGCGTTTTCGCCGGGCAACACCGTTCCCGGCATCGGCCTGTCGCCGGACAAGATGCTGCTTGGCCGCGCCTTTGCCTACAACGATGCCCAGCGCAACCGCATCGGCACCAACTTCCATCAGCTGCCGGTGAACCAGCCGAAAGTGCCGGTGAACACCTACATGTTCGACGGCCAGATGGCCTATCACCACAGCGGCAGCGCGCCGGTCTACGCGACCAACAGCTATGGCCGCCCGTGGGCCGACCAGACCGGGCGGATGGAAGACGCCTGGGAGACCGACGGCGAGCTGGTGCGCAGCGCCTACACGCTGCGCGCGGACGATGACGACTTCAGCCAGCCGGGCGCGCTTGTGCGCGAGGTCATGGACGATGCGGAGCGGGCAGCGCTCGTTGACACCGTCGCGGGCAGCCTGCTCGGCGGGGTTCGTGAGCCGGTGCTGAGCCGGGCGTTCCAATACTGGAAGAGCATCGATCCGGACGTCGGCTCCCGCATCGAACAGAAGGTGCGGCATGGATCCGCGCCGAAGCCCGCGGAAGGCATGGGCGAGGCCGGCAAGTCGGCCGCCGAATAGCCTGAAACAGAACGGCCGGGCGCATCAGCTGCCCGGCCTTTTTTTTCATGGTCGGCAACCTGCCTTCAGCCCAGCCGCTCGGCGTGCCAGCGCAGATGATCGTCCATGAAGGTGGAGATAAAGTAGTAGGAGTGGTCATAGCCGTCCTGCATGCGCAGGGTGAGGCGAATGTCCGTTCCCTTCATCGCATCTTCGAGGAGCCACGGCCGCAGGCCTTCATTGAGGAAGCCGTCGGCGGTGCCCTGATCGACCAAAAATTCCGGGAAGCGCTTACCGTCCTTGATGAGCGCCACGGTGTCGTACTCGCGCCAGGCGGTCTGATCCCTGCCGAGATATTTTTCCAGCGCCGGCTTCGACCAGCCTGCGGTCGACGGTTCGACGATAGGCGCGAAGGCCGAGCAGGACTTGAAACGGTCCGGATGCTTCAGCGCGATAGTCAGCGCGCCATGGCCGCCCATCGAGTGGCCAAAGATCCCCTGGCGGCTCATGTCGGCCGGGAATTCCTCCGCGATCAGTGCCGGCAGTTCCTTCGTGACGTAAGAATACATCCGGTAGTGCCGGGAGTAGGGGGCCTGCGTGGCATCGACGTAGAAACCGGCGCCCTTGCCGAACTGCCAGTTGTCCGGCTCGTCAGCGACGTCATCGCCGCGCGGGCTGGTATCGGGGCAGACGATGATCAGACCGAGCTCGGCTGCCATGCGCCGGTATTCGCCCTTTTCCATGACGTTGGCGTGGGTGCAGGTGAGGCCCGACAGGTACCAAAGCACCGGAACCTTGTTGCCGTCCTTTGCCTGCGGCGGCACGAAGACCGCGAAGGTCATGTCGCAGGCGCAAACCTCGGAGGTATGCGTGTAGACGCCCTGGACGCCGCCGAAGGATTTCGCGGTGGAAACGGTTTTCATGGCTACCTCAACTATTGTCTGTCTGTGCCGAGCGCAGCGCCCGGCGCACGGCCTGGTCCAACGCGGACAAGAATGCCGAGCGGTCGCGGGCGGAAAAGCCCGGATTGAAGCCCTTGATCTCGCCGGTTTCGCGAAGATGCTGCTTCAGATCCCGCATGGCGACCGCCATGCCAATCGTCTCTGGCGTGAAGGCGCGGCCCGTCGGCCCCAGCACATGCACGCCCTTCTCGACAAGGCGCTTGGCGAGCGGAACGTCAGCGGTGACCGCAATGTCGTTCGCCACAGCGTGCTCAACGATCCAGTCGTCCGCAGCATCGGCGCCGGCGGGCACCACGACATGCCGCACCAGCGGATCGCGCGACGGCCTCAGGCCGCCATTCGACACGAAAGTGATCACCAGTTCATGACGGGCGGCGACCTTCGCCGCCTCGTCCTTCACCGGACACGCATCCGCATCGACATAGATCGCGGGCATTGATCCGGTCAGTAGACCACCACCGAGCGGATGCTCTCGCCCGAATGCATCAGCTCGAAGCCCTTGTTGATGTCCTCGAGCTTCAGCAAGTGCGTGATCATCGGGTCGATCTGGATCTTGCCCTCCATGTACCAGTCGACGATCTTCGGCACGTCGGTACGGCCGCGAGCGCCACCGAACGCCGTGCCCTTCCAGGTGCGGCCAGTGACCAGCTGGAACGGACGGGTCGAGATCTCCTGGCCGGCGCCGGCAACGCCGATGATGATCGACTGGCCCCAGCCGCGATGCGCGCATTCGAGCGCCTGACGCATGACCTTCACATTGCCGGTGCAGTCGAAGGTGTAGTCCGCGCCGCCGATCTGGTCCGCGCCGCGCTTCGTCATGTTGACGATGTGCTGGACGACGTCGCCGTCGATCTCGGTCGGGTTGACGAAATGGGTCATGCCGAAGCGCTCGCCCCATTCCTTCTTCGAGTTGTTGATGTCGACGCCGATGATCATGTCGGCACCGGCAAGCTTGAGGCCCTGGATCACGTTGAGGCCGATTCCACCGAGGCCGAACACGGCAGCCGTTGCGCCGATCTCGACCTTGGCCGTGTTGATGACGGCACCGATGCCGGTCGTCACGCCGCAGCCGATGTAGCAGATCTTGTCGAACGGCGCGTCCGGATTGACCTTCGCGACCGCGATCTCGGGCAGGACCGTGAAGTTCGAGAAGGTCGAGCAACCCATGTAGTGGAAGATCTTGTCCTTGCCGATCGAGAAGCGGCTGGTGCCGTCGGGCATCAGGCCCTGACCCTGCGTGGCGCGGATTGCGGTGCACAGGTTCGTCTTGCGGCTGAGGCAGGACGGGCACTGGCGGCATTCCGGCGTGTAGAGCGGAATGACGTGGTCGCCCTTCTTGACCGAGGTCACGCCCGGGCCGACGTCAACGACGATGCCTGCGCCCTCATGGCCGAGGATCGCCGGGAAGATGCCCTCAGGGTCGGCGCCCGACAGGGTGAAGTCGTCAGTATGGCAGATGCCCGTCGCCTTGATTTCGACCAGCACCTCGCCCTCGCGCGGACCTTCAAGGTCAACTTCCATGATCTCCAGCGGCTTGCCAGCGGCAACGGCAACAGCGGCGCGTGTCTTCATCTCTCGCTCCCTCGTACGAACGGGTCGAATCTACAAAAAATGCGGAGGCGTAGCCTACTCGCTTGGGGGCGGTGGGGCCATAGCTCAAAAGGATATTAGCAATTTCTGGTTGTCAGAACCGACGGGAGGGGGGAAGGAAGAGGCGACAGGGCGCGCCTCCCAGTCACTGAAGATCAGGCAAGTTTATCGGATAATCTGTATTATGGAACCGCTCTGCCAAAGCGGCAGGGGGCATCGCCAGCATCTCAGAGGACGATGCACTGGCCGTTCGAGTTCGCGATCGCGTGGATAACACGCTCGAACTCGAGCGCCTGCTGGAACGACGGATATGCCTCGGACCCGCCCGCAATTGCGCGCAAGAAGCTCGCCGCCTCGATCGTCTTGAGATCGTTGAAGCCGATCTGGTGGCCCGGTGCCGGGACAAAATTGCCATACGGCTCATGCACCGGCCCGGTCATGATGGTGCGATAACCCTGTACCGACTTGTCCCCGGCGTTCTGATAAAGCCGCAGCTCGTTCATCCGCTCCTGGTCGAAGCAGATCATGCCCTGCGTGCCATGCACCTCGACCGCCATGTAGTTCTTGCGGCCCCAGGCCGAACGCGAAGTCGAGAACAGCCCCTGCACGCCGCTTTCGAATTCGAGGATCGCTGAGGCAATGTCCTCGTTCTCCACAGGCTTGTGGGTGCCGTCATCCGCCGACGGGCGCGTCGCATGCACCGTGCGGATGTCTCCGATCACGCTGCGGATCGGGCCCATCAGCTCGACCGCCATGCTGATCATGTGGCAGCCGAGATCGCCGAGCGCGCCAAGGCCAGCTTCGGCCTTGGTCGCGCGCCACGTCCACGGCAGGTCGGGGTCCGCCTGATAGTCTTCATCGACGAAGCCGCGGAAGTGGATCACCCGGCCGATCGCGCCTTCCTCGATCAGCTTGCGCGCATGCTGGAAGGCGGGATTGCGAATGTAGTTGTAGCCGACGATCGTCTTGCCCTTCGCGATCACGGCTGCACGCGCCATTGCCTCGGCCTCAGCAAGCGTCAGCGCCATCGGCTTCTCGCAGTGGACGTGCTTGCCCGCCTCCAGCGCGGCAATCGCGATCTCGGCGTGCAGCTTGTTGGGCGTGGTGACGCAGACGATGTCGACCGCCGGATCATTGATCAGCTCGCGCCAGTCATCCGTCGAGCGGGCAAAGCCGAACTGGTTCGCCATGGTCTTCGCCTTGTCGGCCGGCATCTCGCACAGAAGTTCGAGACGCGGCGCCGGAACGTCGCCGAAGACGGCCTTCACCGCGCCATAGGCGAGCGCATGGCACTTGCCCATGAAGCCAGTGCCGATGAGACCGATGCGGACGCTGTCCACGGTCAGTTTCCGACTTCGGAGAGCCGCACGGCCCGCTTCTCGACGATGGACTTCAGCGCAGCTTCCGCTAGCAGCAGGGCAGCAAGTCCATCGGCACCCGACGGCGACGGCTTCTTCTTTTCCTTCACCGCCGCGATAAAGGCGGCAATTTCGGCCGCATAGGCAGCCGTGTATCGGGTCATGAAGAAGTCGTGCAGCGGCGGGCGCGTATAGCCATCGGCCGTAGCAAGCTCTATCGAAACGGGACGCTGGTTCTCTGCCGACACAGCTCCCTTCGACCCGTGCACCTCGATCCGCTGGTCATAGCCATAAACTGCGCGGCGCGAGTTAGAGATCGTGCAGTGCTTGCCCGAAGCGGTCGTCAGCGTCACGGACGCACTGTCGAAGTCGCCGAGGCGCCCGATCTCGGGATCGACCAGTACGGAGGCGGTTGCAAACACCGTATCCGGTTCCTCGCCGAGCAGGAAGCGCGCCATATCGAAGTCGTGGATCGTCATGTCACGGAAGATACCGCCCGACGAGGTGATGTAGTTGGCCGGCGGCGGGCCGGGATCGCGCGAGACGATCTGCACCATCTCCACATTGCCGATCCTGCCGTCATCGATAGCCTTGCGAACGGCGCGGAAATGCGGGTCAAATCGGCGGTTGAAGCCGATCATCAGCGTGGCGTCCGTCTCCTCGACAGTCTTCAGGCACTGACGCACGCGCGCGATCGACAGATCAACCGGCTTTTCACAGAAGATCGCCTTGCCGGCACGGGCAAAGCGTTCGATCAGGTCGGCGTGGGTGTCGGTTGGCGTACAAATGACGACCGCGTCGATGTCGTTCGCCTTCTCGATCTGGTCGATGGTGCGCAGTTCACCGCCGAAGCGCGCGATGACGGCATCCGCCGCGTCCTTGAACGGATCGGTAACCGCAGCGAGGACGGCGTCGGGATCCGCCGCGATGGCGGCTGCATGGACGCGCCCGATACGGCCGGCGCCGAGAAGTGCAAATCTGATGCTCACGCTGTCCTCCCTCAGTTCCGCCGTCTGTGCATGACAGGCAGCCGGCAATCACCGCCGCTTGCGAAAACGGAATGAATATTCCAAAATCAGGGAAAATAGATCATGTCAAGGGACCATCAATGCCTGCCGAGGAAATCGCCACCCCCAAGAGCCTGGCCGACTTTCAGGAACGGCTGCGCCGTGTCGGCGGCAGCCTGCCTAAGCGGCTCAAGCAATGCGCGGAGTACGTGGCGGGCAACCCGGACAAGATCGCATTTTCGACCGTAGCCGACATTGCCGCCGGAGCGCAGGTGCCGGCCTCGGCGATGATGCGCTTCTGCCAGGAAATGGGCTTCTCGGGCTACTCGCAAATGCAAAAGCTTTATCGCGAGGAGTATTCGCAGAAGTGGCCGGACTACTCGACCCGGCTTTCGAGCTTACGCAATGGCGGCGCCGAATCCCCTTCCGCCTTGCTCGCGGAATTTTCCGAGGCCGGCCGCGCCTCGATCGAAAACCTCGCCCGCTCGATCGACCAGGACAAGCTACGCAGAGCCGTTACGGTGCTGGCAGGCGCGCGCACGATCCACATCGTCGGCCTGCGCCGCACTTTCGCCGTGGCAAGCTACCTCGCCTATGCCTTTGAAAAAATGAGCATTCCTGCGATCCTGCATGCAGGCGTCGGCAATCTCACCCAGCACCACCTGCTGGGAGATGGCGATGCGCTGATCGCCATTACCTTCGCGCCCTATACGGCCGACACGATGGCGCTCGCCGAGGCTGCAGCCGCGCGCGGGCTGGACATCGTTGCCATCACAGACCTGCCGACCAGCCCCCTCGCCGCGCTCGACGCGATACACCTGCTCGTCTCCGAGATCGATGTCGGCAATTTCCGCGTGCTGGCGGCAACGATGACGCTGGCGATGACCCTTTCGGTGGCGGTTGGAGCGCGGCGGCGGCTGGTCTGATTTGGAACATCCCTGTTGCCTTTAGTGCAGAATGGAATATACATTCTGTTGAGGGCTTCTGCGAGAGGACATCGCCGATAGGACGATGCGCGGAACTACCTTCGGAGAACAAGAGGGAGGACCAAATGAAGAAGACCATTCTGACACTGGCGGCATCGCTCGCCATCTTCGCCGGCGTTGCCGCGCCGGCCGCTGCTGACGGCGAACGCTTCGTGCTCGTCAGCCATGCGCCGGACAGCGACAGCTGGTGGAACACCATCAAGAATGCGATCAACGTCGCGGGCCAGCAGATGGGCGTGACGGTGGAATACCGCAATCCGCCGACCGGCGATCTCGCCGACATGGCGCGCATTATCGAACAGGCCACGGCCTCGAGCCCCAACGGCATCATCTCAACCATCGCCGACTTCGACGTCCTGTCGGGCCCGCTGAGCAATGCGGTCGCGCAGGGCATTCCGGTCATCACCATCAACTCCGGGACCGAGGAGCAGTCGAAGCAAATCGGCGCGCTGATGCATGTCGGCCAGCCGGAAAAGGCTGCGGGCTTCGGCGCGGGCGAGAAGGCGAAGGCAGCCGGCGTCACCAAGTTCCTCTGCGTCAACCACTACATCACCAACCCGGCCTCGGTTGAGCGCTGCCAGGGGTATGCCGACGCGCTGGGCGTCGAGCTCGGCAACCAGATGATCGACGCGGGCCAGGACCCTGCGGAAATCAAGTCGAAGGTGATGGCCTATCTGCAGACCAATCCGGACACCAACGGCATCCTGACGCTTGGCCCGACCTCGGCCGAGCCGACGATCGCGGCGCTGAACGAGTCGGGCAAGGCGGGCACCATCCACTTCGGCACGTTCGATCTCTCGCCTGACATCGCCAACGCCATCAAGAGCGACGTCATCGCCTTCGCGATCGACCAGCAGCCCTTCCTCCAGGGCTACCTCCCGGTGGTCATCCTGACCAACCTCGCCCGCTACGGCGTGGTGCCGGGCAACTCGATCAACTCGGGCCCGGGCTTCGTGACCAAGGACAACATCGAGCTCGTCGAGAAATTCGCCGGCGAATACCGATAACCGAGCAGCAGGGGAGAGGTCGGCCGCGAGCCCTCCTCTCCCCTCGACAACCCGTAACCAGCTAGGCACGCGCACCCCGCGAGGATGAGCGCACGCCAGGATTTCTGGAGATCACGGATGACATACAGCCAGCCTCAGCCTCAGCAGAACGGCGCGGCGAGCGTCGTCGAGCTGGCCAAGGACGAGCGCATCAAGGAGATGCCGGCCTGGCGCAAGGCCCTGATCCGTCCGGAACTCGGCGCCATCTGCGGCACGATTATTGTCTTCGCCTTCTTCCTGGTCGTCGCCCGCGGCACCGGCATGTTCGCGCCCCAGGGCATCCTGAACTGGGGCGTGGTGTCGGCCCAGTTCGCCATCATCGCCGTCGGCGCGTGCCTGCTGATGATTGCCGGCGAATTCGACCTCTCCGTCGGCTCGATGATCGGCTTCGCGGGCATCGTGATCGCCCTGATGTCGGTGACGTGGGGGTATCCCGTCTGGCTTGCCATCATCGTCGCATTTGCCATCGCGCTCGCGGTCGGCGCGCTCAACGGCTACCTCGTCATAAAGACCGGCCTGCCGTCCTTCATCGTCACGCTCGCCTTCCTCTACGTGCTGCGAGGCCTGACGATTTACGGCGCCATCGCCACCACCCGCCAGACGATCATCGGCGGGGTCGCGGAGGTTGCCCAGGGCGATCCGCTTGCCTGGCTGTTCGGCGGCAAGATTCTCGGCTTCCTCTTCGTCTGGCTCGCCGACATCGGCCTCATCGGCAAGTTCGTCGCCGGTCCCAAGGCGGGGCAGCCGGTTATCGACGGCATCCCGATGCTGATCATCTGGGCGCTGGCACTGATCGCCTTTGCGCATGTCCTCCTCACCCGCACCCGCTTCGGCAACTGGATCTTCGCTTCCGGCGGCGACGCACAGGCGGCGCGCTATGTCGGCGTGCCCGTGAACAGGGTGAAGATCCTGATGTTCATGTTCTCCGCCTTCTGCGCCACCGTCTTCGCGACCTGCCAGGTGATGGAGTTCGGCTCGGCGGCGGCGGATCGTGGCCTGCTCAAGGAGTTCGAGGCGATCATCTCTGTCGTCATCGGCGGCGCGCTGCTGACCGGCGGCTACGGCTCGGTGATCGGGGCGGCGCTCGGCGCGCTGATCTTCGGCGTCGTGCAGCAGGGCCTGTTCTTCGCTGGGGTCGAAAGTTCGCTGTTCCGCGTCTTCCTCGGCGTCATTCTGCTGATGGCGGTCATTCTCAACACCTACATCCGGCGCATGATCACGGGAGAACGGTGACATGACCAAGCCTCTGATCGAACTTATCGACATCGAAAAGCACTTTGGGCCGGTTATCGCACTGGCGGGTGTCTCGGTCTCCGTTCTGCCCGGCGAATGCCACTGTCTGCTCGGCGACAACGGCGCCGGCAAGTCGACCTTCATCAAAACCATGTCGGGCGTGCACAAGCCGACACGCGGCAGGATCCTCATCGACGGGCAGGAAGTCGCCTTCTCAAGCCCGCGCGATGCGATGGCGGCGGGTGTCGCTACCGTTTACCAGGACCTAGCCATGATCCCGCTGATGTCGGTGGCGCGAAATTTCTGGATGGGCCGCGAGCCGATCAGAAAGTTCGGGCCAATCAAGCTGTTCGACTTCGAGCGCGCCAATGCCATCACCATGGAGGAGATGGCGAAGATGGGTATCCGCCTGCGCTCACCCGACCAGGCCGTCGGCACGCTGTCCGGCGGCGAGCGCCAGACAGTGGCGATCGCCCGCGCCGTCTATTTCGGCGCCAAGGTGCTGATCCTTGACGAGCCCACTTCGGCACTCGGCGTGCGCCAGACGGCCAACGTTCTCGCCACCATCGACAAGGTGCGCAAGAACGGCATCGGCATCGTCTTCATCACTCATAACGTCCGCCATGCGATGGCGGTCGGCGACCGCTTCACCGTGCTCAATCGTGGCCGTACGCTCGGCACCGCAAAGCGCGGGGAAATCAAGGCGGAGGAACTGCAGGACATGATGGCTGGCGGCCAGGAACTGGCAGCGCTCGAAGGATCGCTGGGCGGAACCGTCTGATGAAGAAGCTTGACGTAATCACCATCGGCCGCTCGTCGGTCGACCTCTACGGCGCACAGGTCGGCGGCCGACTGGAGGACATGCGTTCGTTCAACAAGTATGTCGGCGGCTCGCCGACCAACATGGCGGTTGGCACCGCGCGCCTCGGCCTGAAATCCGCGCTGATCACCCGGGTCGGTGACGAACACATGGGCCGGTTCATCCGCGAGCAGCTGGCATCCGAGGGCGTCGACACCCGCGGCATCATCACCGACCCGGAGCGGCTGACGGCGCTGGTGCTGCTCGGCATCCGCGACCGCAAGCAGTTCCCGCTGATCTTCTACCGCGAGAACTGCGCCGACATGGCCCTATGCGAGGACGACATCGACCCTGCCTTCATTGCCGAAGCGCGCGCGGTGGTCGCCACCGGCACCCACCTGTCGCATCCGCGCACGGAAGCGGCCGTCCTCAAGGCGCTGAAGCTGGCCCGCGAAAGCGGCGCGCGGACCGCGCTCGACATCGATTACCGGCCGAACCTCTGGGGCCTGTCGGGTCATGGCGACGGCGAGAACCGCTTCATCGCGTCGGAGAAGGTGACGGCAAAGCTACAGTCGACGCTGCATCTGTTTGACCTCATTGTCGGCACGGAGGAAGAATTCCACATCGCCGGCGGCACCACCGACACGATCGCTGCGCTGCGCGAGGTGCGGAAGGTTTGCAATGCCGTTCTCGTCTGCAAGCGCGGGCCGATGGGCGCCTCCGCCTTTACCGGTGACATTCCGGACACGCTGGACGAAGGCCTCTCCGGCCAGGGTTTCCCGATCGAAGTGTTCAACGTCTTGGGGGCAGGCGACGGCTTCATGTCCGGCCTGCTCAAGGGCTGGCTCGACGGCGAGGAATGGCCGACGACACTGAAATACGCTAATGCCTGCGGCGCCTTTGCCGTCTCCCGCCACGGCTGTGCTCCCGCCTACCCCAGCTGGGACGAGCTGCAGTTCTTCCTCAATCGCGGCATCAAGAATCCGGCGCTCCGCCTCGACCGCGAACTCGAACAGCGGCACTGGTCGACGACCCGCAAGGGCAGCTGGCCGGTGATGCGCGTCTTTGCCTTCGATCATCGCAAGCAGCTGGAGGACCTTGCCGACGCAGCCGGTGCTCCGCGTGAGCGGATCAGCGCCTTCAAGGAGCTCTGCCTCGATGCGGTACTCAAGGTGTCCGGTGGCCGTTCCGGCTACGGCCTGCTCTGCGACGGCCGTCTCGGTCCCGAGGCGCTTTACCGCGCGGCCGGCCAGGGCCTGTGGATCGGCCGGCCGGTCGAAGTGCCCGGCTCGCGGCCGCTGCAGCTGGAGATCGGTCCCGATCTCGGCTCGGACCTCGCCGAATGGCCGGCGGAACACGTCGTCAAGGTGCTGTGCTTCTACCATCCCGACGACGACGAGGCGCTGAAGCGCGAGCAGGAGGAAACGATGCTGCGTCTTGCCGATGCGGCACGGCGCAACAACCTCGAATTCCTGCTCGAGATCATCCCGTCGAAGGTCGGCCGCGTCGACGACGACACCACCGCCCGCGTGATCCAGCGCTTCTACGACATCGGCGTCTATCCCGACTGGTGGAAGCTCGAACCCATGACCTCGCAGCAGGCGTGGGCCAACGCCTGCGCGGCCATCGAACGCAACGACCCGCATACGCGCGGCATCGTCGTCCTCGGGCTGGAAGCGGAAGTCGACGCTCTCGAGGCATCGTTCCGGCAGGCGGCGCGGTTCCCGCTGGTGAAGGGCTTTGCGGTCGGGCGCTCGATCTTCGGCGCGGCGGCGCGGAAATGGCTCGCCGGCGAAATGGATGATGCCGCGGCGGTGGAAGAGATGGCTAGCATTTACGCTGATCTTTGCGCACGTTGGGATGCGGCATTGGCGGCGGCTGAAAGGGAGGCAGCATGACGACAATCAGGCTTACGGCAGCGCAGGCGATGGTTCGCTACCTCGCCGCGCAGAAGAACGAGGATGGCGATCCGCTGGTCCCCGGCTGCTGGGCGATCTTCGGCCACGGCAATGTCGCCGGCCTCGGCGAGGCGCTGCAGCAGGCCGGCGATGCCTTCCCAACCTGGCGCGCCCACAACGAGCAGGGCATGGCCCACGCGGCAATTGCTTTTGCCAAGGCAAAGAACCGCAGGCAGGCAATGGCCGTGACCACCTCGATCGGCCCCGGCGCACTGAACATGGTGACAGCGGCTGCCCTTGCCCACGTCAACCGCCTTCCGGTTCTGTTCATTCCGGGCGACGTCTTTGCCAACCGCGCGCCGGACCCGGTGTTGCAGCAGGTCGAGGATTTTGATGACGGCGTCGTCTCGGCCAATGACTGCTTCCGGCCAGTGAGCCGCTATTTCGACCGCATCACACGCCCCGAGCATCTGCTCACCGCCCTCCCCCGGGCAATGCTCACCCTTTCGGACCCCGCCCGCTGCGGCCCCGTCACCCTCTCCTTTTGCCAGGACGTGCAGGCGGAAGCCTACGATTGGCCGGAAACGTTCTTCAAGGAAAAGGTCTGGCGCCAGCGCCGCCCACGCGCCGATGCCGCCGAGCTCGCCCGCGCGGCCGAGCTGATCCGGAAAGCGAAGAAGCCAATCATTATCGCCGGTGGCGGTGTGCTCTATTCCGGGGCAACGGCGGAATTGAAGGCATTTGCTGAGAAGCACCAGATCCCCATTTCCGAGACCCAGGCGGGCAAGTCGTCCCTGCCCTGGAACCATCCCCTCAACTTCGGTTCTATCGGCGTGACCGGTTCCTCCGCGGCCAACGCCGTTGCTGCCGATGCCGATCTGGTGATCGGCATCGGCACGCGCTTCCAGGATTTTACCACTGGGTCGTGGGCGCTGTTCAAGAACCCGGACAAGAAGATCCTGGCCATCAACATCGAGCCTTATGATGCGCTCAAGCACGGCGCGATCAGCGTCGTTGGCGACGCGCGCACCGTGCTGGAAGAGCTTGAGCCGATGCTCGGCGATCATGCAGCGCCGGCGCCTGACGCATCGCTGCGCGACAAATGGCTGGACGCCGTCAATGCAGTGACCGCAGATCCTGGCAACAATGTTCTCCCTTCCGACGCGCATGTCATCGGCGCGGTACAGCGCTCGGTCGACGAAAACGCGATCGTTCTTTGCGCCTCGGGCGGCCTGCCGGGCGAGCTGCACAAGCTCTGGAGGCCCGTACGGCCCAACGGCTATCACCTCGAATACGGCTTCTCGACCATGGGATACGAGATCGCCGGCGGGATCGGCGCCAAGATGGCGCATCCCGACCGCGAGGTCGTGGTGATGGTCGGCGACGGCTCCTACATGATGATGAACTCGGAGCTCGCGACCTCCGTCATGCTCGGCCACAAGCTGATCGTGGTGCTGCTCGACAACCGCGGCTTCGGCTGCATCAACCGGCTGCAGATCTCGACCGGTGGCGAGAGCTTCAACAACCTCCTCGACACCGCGCGCCACGTCGTGCCGAGCGATATCGACTTCGTCGCGCACGCAGCCTCCATGGGTGCGATCGCCGAGAAGGCCGCGTCGATCTCAGAGCTGGAAGCAGCACTTGCCCGCGCGCGCACCTCGCCGCGCACCCACGTCATCGTCATCGACACCGACCCGATGAAGACAACAGAGGAAGGCGGCCACTGGTGGGACGTTGCGGTGCCGGAAGTCTCGGCCCGCGAGCAGGTCCGCGCTGCCCGCAAAAACTATGAAGCGGCGCTCGTCCGCCGCCTAGCAAACTAACCCGATCACGAAGGCAGTCATGATCCTCTACGGCACCAATCCCATCGCGTGGTCCAACGATGACGACCAGACGCTCGGCCAGCACATCTCCCTCGAAACCTGCCTGGCGCAGGCTGCCGAAATCGGCTTCGACGGTATCGAGAAGGGCCACAAGTTCCCGACCGAGCCGGCGGGGCTAAAGGCGGCGCTGGAGCCGCATGGCCTACGCTTCGTCTCGGGCTGGTATTCGCTCAACCTGCTGACGCGTTCGGTTGAGGAAGAGAAGCGCGCGATCCAGCCGCATCTCGACCTTCTCAAGGCGATGGGCTGCCCGGTCTGCATCGTCTGCGAATGCTCCAACGCCATCCACGGCAACGACGCGGTTCCGGTCAATGACCGGCCGAAGCTGACCGAGGAGCAGTGGCCGAAATTCGCGGCGGCTCTTGAGGAGATCGCACAGTACTGCGCCGACCAGGGCGTTACGCTCGTCTACCACCACCACATGGGCACGATTATCGAGGCCGAGGACGAGATCGACCGGCTGATGGAGCTGACCGGCCCGGCGACGCAGCTGCTGCTCGATACCGGCCATGCCTATTTCGGCGGCGGCGACCCGGAAGCCCTCGCAAAGCGTCACATGAGCCGCGTCTCGCACATCCATGCCAAGAACGTGCGCGCCGACGTGATGCGGCAGGTGCGCGAGGAACGTCTGAGCTTCCTTGAGGGTGTGCGTCGCGGCGTCTTCACCGTGCCCGGCGATCCGGCAGGCGCGGTGAACTTCGGGCCGGTTCTCAAGATCGCGGCCGAGCATGGCTATTCCGGCTGGCTGGTGATCGAGGCCGAGCAGGACCCGGACGTGCGCGATCCGGTCAAGTACCAGTCGATGGGCCTCAACGCGCTGAAGCAGATGGCGCGCGAGGCGGGCCTCGACCGCGGCTGACGGAACGGACGGCCCATGCGCATCCTCGAGACCGACCACCCGTTCTTCCGCCCCCTCTGGGTGCGGGTGGCAATCGTCGTCGTCGCCTTCGCCTGGGCCGCGTTCGAATTCTCGCATGGCGAGGGCGTATGGGCGCTCGTCTTCGGCGCGATCGGCTCCTACTGCGCCTGGGCGCTGCTCATCAGCTACAGAACACCTGAAGGGAAGGACGGACAGAATGGCTGATCTGCTGGTCAAGCCGCGCGGCACGCATGGCAAGGTTCACGACATCACGCCCGAGAGCGCGGGATGGAGCTATGTCGGCTTCGGGCTCTACCGGCTGCTGCCGGGCGAAACCGCAGCGGAAGCCGCGGGCCAGCGCGAAGTTATCCTCGTCCTCGTCGAGGGCAAGGCGCGGGTTTCTGCTGCTGGTCAGGATTTCGGCCTGCTTGGCGAGCGCATGAGCGTGTTCGAACGCCTCAAGCCGCATTGCGTCTACGTACCAAACGGCTCGCAGTGGCAGGCCGTTGCGGAGACCGAATGTACGCTCGCCGTCTGCTCCGCGCCCGGCAAGGGCGGTCATCCGGCCACCGTCATCACCGACATCGGCTTCGAGGAACGCGGCAAGGGCGCGAACACCCGCTACATCCATCCGATCGCGATGGAGGACACGGATGTCGCCGACAGCCTCCTCGTCACGGAAGTCTTCACCCCGGCCGGCAACTGGTCGTCCTACCCGCCGCACCGGCACGACGAGGACGATTTCCCAAACATGACCTATCTCGAGGAGACCTACTACCATCGCCTCAACCCGTCTCAGGGTTTTGGCTTCCAGCGGGTCTTCACGGAGGACGGCTCGCTCGACGAGACGATGGCGGTGTCGGACGGCGACGTGGTGCTGGTGCCGAAGGGCCACCATCCCTGCGGCGCGCCCTATGGCTACGACATGTACTACCTGAACGTCATGGCCGGCCCGCTGCGCAAGTGGCGCTTCAAGAACCATCCGGACCACGACTGGATCGTCCGCAGCGCCTAACCCTGCCCGTTTTCGCGCCAACCGCTAGCGGGGCCCGCGCCGGCGGCGGTTGCTGGCTCGCTTCTGACTAAGGATTGAGCAGGTCGCGCAATATTTGCTTAAGCATTAATCAGCAGCCTCCCGCGCTTTCGCCGCCGGATCTGGCACAATCCGTTCATTTGCGGGCGCTTCTCCCCCGAGTCCTCGGGTTGGCACGTTCATTGAATAGCATCCTCAGGCCGGCGCTGCAGTTGCGCGCCCGGCGATCGCAGTTTCAACGAATTCGCGCGGGGATT
This sequence comes from Aminobacter sp. J44, assembly GCF_007829415.1. NCBI lineage: Bacteria > Pseudomonadati > Pseudomonadota > Alphaproteobacteria > Hyphomicrobiales > Phyllobacteriaceae > Aminobacter > Aminobacter sp. J44. Next base: position 73,728 of record NZ_VLJG01000004.1, read on the forward strand.
TCTGAGCCGAATGTACGCGGGTGCCTCATGCCTCGAGCCTGAAGGGGATTTTCCGTCATCCCCGGTTGCCGCCGCTCTGCCAAAAATGCAGAGGGCGCGCGGGCATTCGCGCATCTCCTTCAAGCGCCGCGACAAGATCTCGTGCCTCGACCGGCTGTTCCAGGAAGGCTGCGCCAAGATCCGCCTGCCGCGCATGCTGGATACCATTCCCGAGGCTGTACTGATCAACACGGCCGGCGGCCTAACCGGCGGCGACCACCTGACGACCGAAGTTTCGCTGCAGGCAGGCGCTCAAGCCGTCATGACCACGCAGGCCTGCGAGCGCATCTACCGATCGACAGGAAGCGACGCCGAGGTCCTGACGCGCGTCGAGCTGGCTAAGGGCGCACGGTTCGACTGGCTGCCGCAGGAGACGATCCTGTTCGACGGCGGGCGCCTGTCGCGCCGCTTCGAGGCCGATCTTGCCGAAGGCGCAGAACTTCTTGCCGTCGAAGCGCTCGTGCTCGGCCGCGAGGCCATGGGCGAGACAGTCACTTCCGGCCTGTTCCGCGACCGCTGGCGCATCCGCCAGAACGGGAAGCTCCTCTTCGCCGACGATCTGCGTCTTTCCGGTGACATTGCCGCACTGGCAGCAGAGCAGGCAGCGCTCGGCGGCAATCGCGCGATCGCCACGGTCCTGCTCGTCACCGAAGACGCCGACCAGCTTCTCGACCCACTGCGCGACGTGATCGGCGACGCAGGCGGTGCAAGCGCATGGGACGGCAAGCTCGTCGCCCGTCTTGCCGCGCCTGACAGCCTCACGTTGCGACGCTCCCTCATTCCCGCGCTCGCGGTTCTCCTGGGCGGAAGAGCCCTACCCAAAGTCTGGCAGATCTGAGTTTTCCATGAACCTGACCCCAAGAGAAAAAGACAAGCTCCTCATCGCAATGGCCGCCATCGTCGCGCGGCGCAGACTCGAGCGCGGCGTCAAGCTCAACCATCCGGAAGCAATCGCGCTCATCACCGACTTCGTCGTCGAGGGTGCGCGCGACGGCCGCTCCGTCGCCGATCTGATGGAGGAAGGCGCACACGTCATCACCCGCGACCAGGTGATGGAGGGCGTCGCCGAGATGATCCACGACGTCCAGGTCGAGGCCACCTTTCCCGATGGCGTCAAGCTGGTGACGGTCCATCAGCCTATTCGCTAACGCAGGTTGAAACCGGAAGAATAAGCCATGAAGCGCATCGCACTCACCCTCGGAGCAGTCGCCGCGACCTCCGCCCCTGCCCTCGCCCACTTCGACCCTGTCGAGCACGGCTCCTTCACTGCAGGCTTCTCGCATCCGTTCTTCGGCGCAGATCATGTGCTTGCCATGGTCGCCGTCGGCCTGTGGGCCTCGATGCTCGGGGGCCGCGCGATCCTGACGGTCCCGGTGGCCTTCGTCGCCTGCATGGCCGCCGGCTTTGCCGCCTCGCTGATGGCGCTGCCGCTTCCCCTCGTCGAGCCGGTGATCCTGGCTTCCGTGATCGGTTTTGGCCTGCTGGCCATGGTTTCGCTGCGTGTCCCGGCTGCAGCGGCAGCTGCCATGGTCGGCTTCTTCGCCTTCTTCCACGGTCATGCACATGGTTCCGAGCTCGGTGCCGCCGGTGCGCTGACCTTCGGTCTTGGCTTTGCTGCCTCGACAGTCCTGCTCCATGCAGCAGGCATCGGCCTCGGCATCGCGCTCGGCAAGGCTGGCCGCGCCTCGTCTGGCAACATCCTTGCCCGCCTGCTCGGCGCCGCGACCGCCCTTGGCGGCGCATGGCTCGCGGTTGGAGCATGAACATGATCCCCGGCGAAATCATTCCGGCAAAAGGCGAGATCGTCCTCAACGAGGGCAAGGAGGCGATCACGCTGCGCGTCGCCAATCGCGGCGACCGCCCGGTGCAGGTCGGCTCGCACTACCATTTCTATGAAACCAACGAAGCACTCGACTTCGACCGTGAAGCAGCGCGCGGCATGCGCCTCGACATCGCCGCAGGCACGGCGATCCGGTTCGAGCCGGGCCAGGCACGCGAGGTGCGGCTCGTGCCGATCGGCGGCGCACGCCGCATCTTTGGCTTCAACAGTCGAGTGACAGGACAGCTCTGATGCCAGCGACGATTTCCCGTTCGGCCTATGCCGACATGTACGGCCCGACGGTCGGCGACCGCGTCCGCCTTGCCGACACCGACCTCATCATAGAGGTCGAGAAGGACTTCACCACCTATGGCGAGGAAGTGAAGTTCGGCGGCGGCAAGGTCATCCGCGACGGCATGGGCCAGAGCCAGGTGTCTCGCGCCGAAGGCGCTGTCGACACCGTCATCACCAACGCGCTGATCGTTGACCACTGGGGCATCGTCAAGGCCGACGTCGGGCTCAAGGACGGCCGCATCGTCGCCATCGGCAAAGCCGGCAACCCGGACACCCAGTCAGGCGTCAACATCATCATCGGCCCGGGCACCGAGGCGATTGCCGGCGAAGGCCGCATCCTGACCGCAGGCGGCATGGACGCGCACATCCACTTCATCTGCCCACAGCAGATCGAAGAAGCGCTGATGTCGGGCGTCACGACGATGCTCGGCGGCGGCACCGGCCCGGCTCACGGCACGCTGGCAACAACCTGCACGCCGGGGCCGTGGCACATCGCCCGCATGATCCAGTCGTTCGACGCCTTCCCGATGAACATCGGCCTTTCCGGCAAGGGCAACGCCTCGCGTCCCGAAGCGCTGATCGAGATGATCAAGGGCGGCGCCTGTGCGCTAAAGCTGCACGAGGACTGGGGCACGACCCCGGCCGCGATCGACTGCTGCCTGTCGGTGGCGGACGACTACGACGTGCAGGTGATGATCCATACCGACACGCTCAACGAAAGCGGCTTCGTCGAAAACACCGTCGCCGCCTTCAAGGGCCGCACCATCCACGCCTTCCACACCGAGGGCGCGGGCGGCGGTCACGCGCCGGACATCATCAAGGTCTGCGGCCTGCCGAACGTCATCCCGTCCTCGACCAACCCAACGCGGCCCTACACGCACAACACCATCGCCGAGCACCTCGACATGCTGATGGTCTGCCATCACCTGTCGCCGTCGATCCCTGAGGACATCGCGTTCGCCGAAAGCCGCATCCGCAAGGAAACGATCGCGGCTGAGGACATCCTGCACGACATGGGTGCGTTCTCGATCATCTCCTCCGACAGCCAGGCCATGGGCCGCGTCGGCGAGGTGCTGATCCGCACCTGGCAGACCGCGCACAAGATGAAGGTCCAGCGCGGACGTCTGCCGGAGGAAACCGGCGACAACGACAACTTCCGCGTCCGCCGCTACATCGCCAAGTACACGATCAATCCGGCCATCGCCCACGGCATGTCAGCACATATCGGCTCGGTCGAAGTCGGCAAGCGCGCCGACCTCGTGCTGTGGAACCCGGCCTTCTTCGGGGTGAAGCCGGACATGGTGCTGGTTGGCGGCACGATTGCGGCAGCTCCGATGGGCGACCCGAACGCCTCGATCCCGACACCGCAGCCGGTGCACTACCGGCAGATGTTCGGCGGGTTCGGCCGCGCACCGGCGGCCTCGTCCGTCACCTTCACCAGCCAGGCGGCGATAGACCTTGGCCTGCGGGAGAAGCTTGGCGTCGCCAAGGAAATGTTGGCGGTCGAGAACACCCGTGGCGGCATCTCGAAGGCGTCGATGATCCTCAACAACGCAACACCGCACATCGAGGTCGATCCCGAGACCTATGAGGTGCGGGCCGACGGCGAGCTGCTGACCTGCGAGCCGGCGACTGTGCTGCCGATGGCGCAGCGCTACTTCCTGTTCTGAAGGCAAGAGAGATGCTTCGCGCCCTATCCTACATCCGCAACGGGGAGGACCAGCGGCCCTCCTCGGCCACCATACGCCTCGCGCAGGACAAGCGGCACCTGCGCCGAAAGCGCATCACGCTCCACAGCGGCGAAGATGTCCTCGTCGACCTGCCCGAGCCAGTGCTCTTCGCCAACGGGGATCGCCTCGTCCTGGAAGACGGCCGACAGGTCGAGATCATCGCCGAGGAGGAAGAACTCTTTGAGGTGGTGCCGCGTGACGTGCTGCACCTTGCCGAGCTTGCCTGGCACCTCGGCAACCGCCACTTCCAGGCGCAGATCGAGATCGAGCCCCTGCGCATCCTGATCCGCCGCGATCACGTGCTGCGCGCGATGCTGGAAGGCCTGGGCGCGACGGTGCGCGAGACAGTCGCTCCGTTCCAGCCGGTGCATGGCGCCTATCACGGGCATGGTCACGCGCATGATGGTCATCACCATCATCACGATCATGAACACGAACACGGCCACAGCCACGATCACGGGCACGGCCATCACCACCATCATCATCATGACTGAGGCGCCGACATCAGCGCTGTTGCGGTTGATGACCTGGCTCTCGCCGGCCTTTCCGGTTGGCGCCTTTGCCTACAGCCACGGGCTGGAGCGGGCGATCGAGGAGCGCAAGGTGCGCGACCGCGTGTCACTCATCGGCTGGCTTCAGGTCCTGCTTGAGCATGGTTCGGCCTGGAATGATGCGGTGCTGCTGGCTGAGGCCTGGCGCGAGGTATCGACTTCCGGCGATTGCTCTGAAGTCGCCGAACTTGCCGAGGCACTGGCGGGCGCGCGCGAGCGCCACATGGAGACGATGCTGCAGGGCGAAGCCTTTGCTACTGCCATCACCGCATGGTCGGGCGAAGATGACCAGAGCGAACGCATTGCCTATCCGGTGGCAGTCGGTCAGGCTGCCGCGCGGCATGGCATTGAGCTGGAAGATGCGCTTGCCGCCTACCTCCACGCCTTCGCCTCCAACCTCATCCAAGCGTCCGTGCGCCTTGTGCCGCTCGGCCAGCGCGACGGCGTGAAGGCGACGGCGGCGCTTGAACCTGTCATTCGCGCGACTGCGGCGCGGGCGGCCGTGTCGACGCTGGACGACCTTGGTTCCTCCGCATTCATGTCCGACATCATGTCGATGCGGCACGAAGTTCAATATTCGAGGGTATTTCGATCATGAGTTCACTGAACGGGCCGCTGCGGGTCGGTATCGGCGGGCCGGTGGGAGCCGGCAAGACAACGCTCACCGAGATGCTCTGCAAGGCGATGCGTGACCGCTACTCGGTCGGCGTCGTCACCAACGACATCTTCACCAAGGAAGACGCGCTGATCCTCAACCGGCTGCAGGCGCTGCCGGAGGACCGCATCATCGGCGTTGAGACCGGCGGCTGCCCGCACACGGCAATCCGCGAGGACGCGTCGATCAACCTCGCTGCGGTCGCCGAGATGCGCCGCCGCTTCCCCGACATCGACGTTGTCTTCATCGAGTCTGGCGGCGACAACCTCGCCGCGACTTTCTCGCCCGACCTTGCCGACATAACCATCTACGTCATCGACGTCGCCGGCGGCGAGAAGATTCCGCGCAAGGGCGGCCCCGGCATCACCCGCTCGGACCTGCTCATCATCAACAAGATGGACCTTGCACCGCATGTCGGCGCGAACCTCGACGTGATGCGGGCGGATGCCGAGAAGCAGCGCGGCAGCGCGCCGTTCCTGTTCACGGATCTTCGCCGCCGCATCGGCGTCGACGAAATCATTGCCTTCCTTGAGGAGAATGGTGGCCTCAGCCCACGCCTAGCCGCGGAGTGACGCTCTTCCGGTTGGCAGGAAAACGCCTTCTTTTGACGTTTCTGCCAGGCTTTTCTGGCCCTAGACTTTCCGGGACCTGACGCCGGCGCCCACCCTCACGGGGGCGCTGCCTTGTTCCGGAAGGTCATCCCATGCGCAAATCCTACTTGTTGTGGGGCATACTCGGGCTGGTCGCGCTTGCCCTGGCGGGCTTTGGCGGCTGGCTGCTCACCTTGCCCAATCCAGTTTCCACTGCCGCACCGGACGTACCCCCGTCGGAAACTGAGGCGATGCTCGCGTCGCTGAAGCCGCCGAAACGTGAGCGGCCGCTCGTCGCGATCATCGGCATCAACGACGCCACCGAGACGACCGACTACATGATGCCGGCCGGCATCCTGCGCCGCGCGGACGTTGCCGACGTGGTGATGCTGGCGACAGACGCCGGTCCGGTGAAGCTTTACCCCGCCCTGACGGTCGAACCCGATGCGACGATTGCAGAATTCGACGCCGCACATCCCGAGGGAGCCGACTACGTCATCGTCCCGGCGATGAGTCGCGACGATGACCCGGCCGCACTCGAATGGATCAGGAGCCAGGCGGACAAGGGTGCGAACATCGTCGCCGTCTGCGCCGGTGCCAAGGTGCTGGCGGCGGCCGGGCTGCTCGAGGGAAAACGCGCCACCTCGCACTGGTACTATCTCGAACGGGTTCTGGAGCTCAGCCCGACGGCGATCTATGTGCCCGACCGGAGGATCGTTACCGACGGCAAGGTGACCACCACCACCGGCATCAGCGCATCGATGCCGATGATGCTGACGCTGATCGAAGCGATTGCCGGTCGTTACAAGGCGGAGGAGATCGCGCGCGATCTGGGCGTCGAAGCCTGGGACACCCGTCACGCCAGCGGCGCCTTCCGCATCACCCGGCCGTTTGCCACGACGGTACTGACAAATCGGCTCGCCTTCTGGCGCAACGAAGAGCTCGGCATTCGCCTCCAGCCGGGTATCGATGAAGTCTCCCTCGCTCTGATCGCCGACGCATGGTCGCGAACCTACCGCTCCAGCGTTTCAACCATCGCCGGGTCGTCTGAGCCGATCGAAAGCCTCAGCGGGCTTCGTCTGATCCCGGACCAGGCGGGTGCGGTGGTCGCTGCCGACCACATCGTCCCGACATTCCCGAACCGTCCGCCTGCGGTCGCGCTCGATGAAACGCTTGCGGCCATTGCCGCGCGCTATGGCGAGCGCACCATGGACGTCGTTGCCATGCAGCTCGAATACCCCCAGGCACAGGAGAACATGGACGCGCGTGGTGCGGGCACTAACTGACGGGCGAACGACGAGGTTGTTGGCATGCACAGGATCGTCCTGGTCACCTATCCCGGCTTCGAGCTTCTCGACGTGTCCGGACCCGCTTCCGTCTTCAATGGCGCGAACCGGGCGCTCGCGCGGCGCAACAAGCCGGCCGTCTACGAGATCAGGCTTATCTCAGCGACCGGTGGGACGGTCACGAGCAGCAGCGGCGTTGCGGTCGAGACGATGGCGGTTAGTGATCTCCTCCCCGCCGACGTCGACACGCTGCTGATTGCCGGTGCCGAGCGTGAGCCGCTGCTCGAAGCCGTCAGGAACGAGGCACTGAGGCGCGCGCTGCCCCGGCTCGTTCCGCAGACGAAGCGCTATGGCTCGGTCTGCACCGGGGGCTTTGTCCTTGCTGCGCTTGGCTTCCTCGACGGCAAACGGGTTGCCACTCACTGGGACTCCAGCGAGCCGCTGACGGCAGCCTTTCCCAACGTCAGCGTCGACTCCGACGCGCTCTATGTCGTCGACGGCGAGGTATGGACCTCGGCAGGTGTCACCACCGGCATCGACATGGCGCTGGCAATGGTGGCACAGGACATCGACTCCACGATTGCCAGCGAGGTGGCGAAACGGCTGGTGCTCTATGCGCGGCGGCCGGGCTACCAGTCGCAGTTCAGCCCGGTCCTGCAGGCGCAGGTGAAGGGCGATAGTCCCTTCGCCGAGCTGATCGAGTGGATCCAGGAAAACCTCGGCGCGCAACTCGATGTCCCGATCCTCGCTGAACGCGCGGGCATGACGGAGCGCACCTTTCACCGCAAATTCGTCGCCTCGACCGGCGAGACCCCTGCCCGCTTCGTCGAGATCGCCCGGCTGGATGCCGCGCGCATGCTCTTGTCACGCGGCCTGTCGCTCAAGTCGGTCGCGGCGCAGGTCGGGCTCTACCCGCCGGCGCGACTCACCGAGGCGTTCGAGCGGCGCTTCGGCATCGCCCCGCGCCTGTTCCGCGACATGCATGCCGAACTCTAGGACGCGTTGTATCTCGGCTCGTAGAACAGGATGACGGCACCCGTCTTCAACGGCCGCGTTTCCTTGAGCCGCATGCGCAGCTGGCCCTCAAAGGGCTTGAACAGCGGGTTGCCCTTGCCGAGCACGACCGGCGCGAGGCAGAGGCGGTATTCATCGACCAGCTTGTGCCGCAGAAGCTGCGCCACCAGCTCGGCGCTGCCGAACGCGTAAATGTTCTTGCCGGGCTCTGCCTTCAGCTTCCTGATCGCTTCGGGCATGTCTGCGTCGAGGACGCGGCTGTTGTTCCAGTCCGCGTCCTTGAGGGTTCGCGAGACGACGATTTTCTCGATGGAGTTCATGAAGTCAGCGATCTCGCCTGTGGCCTTCGTCCAGTGCGCGGCCATCCCCTCATAGGTGACACGCCCGAACAGCAGCACGCCGGCGTCGTTCAGCTGTTCGAGGCTGAATGCTTCGAGATCTTCACCCCATGCCGTCTCGTGCATGGAGAGGTCCCACTTGTCGAAACCTTCGAAGGAACCGTCGAGGGACATCAGGTTCCAGACAATGAGTCTGCGCATGCACGTTCCTCCCGCGCTTGGCCAGGTTCAGGGGGTGATCCTATGGAGCGTAGGCGCGCGATGCAAACCGGCATGCGCCGGGAGCCCGCCACTGGCAGGCTCCCGGGCAAGATTGTCGCCTATTCCGCCGGCTGGGCGATTGCCGGGGCAGCCGGTTCCTTTTGTGCCAGCTCTTCGGCCTTCGGCACCGACAGCCACACGGCGAGCAGGAAGCCGGACGCGCCACCGAGCAGCTTGCCGAGCATCAGCGGCAGGATGATCGTCGGCTGGAAGTTGGCCGAGAAGGCAAGATGGTCGCCGAAGGTGAAGGCGGCGCAGACGGCAAAGGCGATTGCCAGCACCTTGTCCTTCGGGCGCATGCGGCCGACGAGACGGTACATGGCAAGGATGTTGGCGCTCGCCGCGAGCAGGCCCGCCGCACCTTCCGGCTCGACGCCGATGCGTGAGCCCAGGGCCTTCATCGGGCCATCGAGATACTTCGTCAGCAGGTAGACCATCGGGAACGCGCCCGCGAGCATGATACCGATGTAGCCGGCGATCTCCAGCGCGCGGAACTGGTCCGCCTCGTCCGCAATGATGGGATCGAAGCCCCACGAGCCGAAGACCGCCGAGAAGAAGCCGGTGAAGTACTCGACGATGGAAGCTACCAGCACCAGGGTGATGCCCGCATACATGATGCGGCCGAACCACAGGAAGCCCTTGATCATCGCGTCCGGCACGAAGCGAAGGCCAAGAGCGATGGCAACGCAGAAGACGATCAGCGGGAAGAGATTGCGCAGGATCTCGCCGATGCCCATCGTCACTGCATGGGTGGCTTCTGCCGTCGTTGACACTTCCGGACGGATCTCGAGGCCGGATAGCGAGATCAGCGCCGAGGCGATGAAGACGCCGATCGGCACACTGAGAATGCCGGACATGATGCCGAGCGCCATGTACTTGTGGTCCGCCTTGTCGAGCATGGCGAGACCGACCGGGATAGAAAAGATGATGGTCGCGCCCGACATGAACGACACGATCGCCGCGACGAGCCACGCGTCACGCGAGCCGGCCAGCGCATCGGCGAGCTGGTAGCCGCCCATGTCGCCGGCGATCAGCGTGGTCGCGGCGATCGCGGGGTCCGCGCCGACCAGGCCGAACAGCGGGCCAACCGCAATGCGGATGAACTCGGAAAGGTAGGGGATCGAGGCCATGATGCCTGCGACGGGGATGAAGATCGGACCGATCGAATGCAGTCCCTCGATGAATTCCTTGCCGAGCCCCTTTTCGGGGTCACGGATCGACGCGATTGCGCCTGCGACGGCGCATATCATGATGATGTAGATGATGTAGGTACCGATAGACGCCATTTTCCGGCCTCCCATTGGCGCGCTTCATGCGCGCGGCTTCCCCTCTCCGCCGTCCGGCAGGTTCCCCTCTGCCGTCAGCGGCACTTCATGCCGCCCCATCGATTGCCGTCAGGCTTTGACGCGTTCTCCCTTCGGATCATAGAGCGGCTCCAGATGGATCGTTGCGTCGACGACCTCGTTGGCGACGACCAGCTGGTATTTCCCGGCCTTCAGGAAGGCCTCATCGACACCTTCGGCGTTGCGCACGTAACCAAGCCCGATCGGCTTGCCGACCGTGTAGCCATAGCCGCCGCTGGTGAGGTAGCCGACCGGCTCGCCGTTGCGCAGAATCGTCTCGCGGCCGAGCAGCACGACGTCCGGATCGATCGTCGTGAAGGTGGCGAGCTGCTTCGGTAGCGGCTGTGACGATGCTGCCTCGACTGCCTCGCGGCCAACGAAGGGCGTGTTGCGCTTGAGCTTGACGGCCCAGCCAAGGCCTGCCTCGAACGGATTGTCGTTCGGCGTGATGTCAGAACCCCAGGCGCGATAGCCCTTTTCAAGGCGCAGCGACTCGATCGCGCGGTAACCGACCGGTCGGATGTCGTGCGGCTTGCCGGCCTGCATCAGCGCGTCGAATACGTCGCCGGTGCCTGCGAGCGGTACGTGCAGCTCCCAGCCGAGTTCGCCGACGTAGGTCACACGCAGCGCGCGCACCTTGTGCCCCGCGACTTCGATCTCGCGCACATGGCCGAACGGGAACGCCTCGTTCGATACATCCGCATCCGTCACGGCCGCGAGCACATCGCGCGACCTCGGCCCCATCAGCGACAGAGTGCCGAACTCTTCGGTGACGTCTTCGATCGTGGCATTCGCACCCTGCGGCAGATGGTCCCTGATCCAGGCAAAGTCATGCGTGCGCGAGCCGGTGCCCGTGACGATGTAGAACCTGTCTTCGGTAAGGCGCGCGACGGTCAAATCGCATTCGATCCCGCCGCGGCTGTTGAGGATCTGTGTGTAGGTGAGCCGCCCCACCGGCTTGGCGACGAAGTTGGAGCAGACATATTCCAGCGCGGTGGCCGCATCCGAGCCACTCACCTCATACTTCGCGAACGACGACTGGTCGAAGACGCCAACCTTTTCGCGGACGTGAACGTGCTCGATGCCGACGTGCTCGAACCAGTTCTGCCGCCCCATCGAATAGATGTCGCGCGGCTCCATACCTTCAGGCGCGAACCAGTTCGGCCTCTCCCAGCCCAGTTTGGAACCGAACACGGCGCGATACCCCTTGAGGCGCTCATAGAGCGGCGAGACGATGCGCGGGCGCCCGCTCTCGTACTCCTCGTGCGGGAAGGCGACGGTGTAGTGCTTGCCGTAGGCCTCAAGGGTACGCTCCTCGACCCATTTGCGGTCGCGGTGAAGGCCTGAGAAGCGGCGGATGTCGACGACCCAGAGGTCGAGCGGAGCCTCACCGCGCACCACCCACTCGGCCAGCACCCAGCCGGCGCCTCCGCCTGAGGCGATGCCGAAGGCGTTGAAGCCGGCACCAACGAACATGTTGGCGCATTCGGGCGCGAGGCCGAGGATGAAATTGCCGTCCGGCGTGAAGCTTTCGGGGCCGTTGATCATCTGCTTGACGCCAACGGTTTCGAGAGCCGGCACACGGGCGATCGCCTGCGTCAGATGCTGCTCGAAATGATCGTAGTCGTCATCGAACAGTTGGAACTCCCACTCGTCGGGCACGTCGCCATTTGGCAGACCCGTCGCCCAGGACTGAGGGTTCGGCTCGTAGCCGCCCATGACGAGGCCACCGACTTCTTCCTTGAAGTAGGTCCGCCGGTCGGGGTCGCGAATGGTCGGGGCGTCCGACGAGAGGCCCTCGATCTTCTCGGTGACGATGTACTGGTGCTTCACAGGGTGCAGCGGCACGCTGACACCGGCCATCGCGCCGATCTGCCGCGCCCACTGGCCGCCGCAGTTGACCACCTTCTCGCAGTTGATGCGCCCCTGATTGGTCTCGACGGCGGTGATGCGGTTGCCGTCCATGACGAAGCCGGTGACGCGCACCTTCTCGAACAGCTTCGCGCCGTGCATCCGCGCCCCCTTGGCGAGCGACTGAGTGATGTCGGAGGGGCTCGCCTGACCGTCAGTGGGCAGCCACGATGCGCCGATCAGGTCGGACGTCTCCATCAGCGGCCACATGCGCTTCACCTCCTCAGGACTGATGAGGTGCATCTCCATGCCGAAGGAGCGCGCGGTGGTGGCAAGGCGGCGAAACTCGGTCCAGCGGTCGGGTGTGGTCGCCAGCCGCAGGCAGCCGGTCATCTTCCAGCCGGTCTCGAGGCCGGTTTCCTCATGCAGGCGCTTGTAGAGGTCGACCGAATATTTCAGGACGCGGGTGATCGACGCCGACGAGCGCAGCTGGCCGACGAGACCCGCAGCATGCCAGGTCGAACCTGAGGTGATCTGTCCCTGCTCAAGCAGGACGACATCAGCCTTGTGGTCGCGTGCCAGATGGTAGGCGGTCGAGCAGCCAATGATGCCGCCCCCGATGACGACGATCTCTGCGTGGGAAGGAAGGGTCTGACTCATCGACGGGCACATCCATGTCTCGTGCGGTATTCATCCAGCGCCGCCTCAAGACGGTGCAGGTTCATCTCGGTGTAGGCGACGTAGTCGGTGCCGGGCGCGTTGAGGTAAAGCTCCGATACCATACTCCACATCGCCTCGCGCAGCAGCGACGCGCACTGCATTGCTGCCAGCGAGCGCCGCAGGCCCTCATCCGGCGGGCGGCCGAAATAGACTTCCAGCAGCTCCTCCGACTCCTCGGCGGAGAACCCGGCATTGGAAGACAGCCCGGCAAGATCGAACATCGCCGTCGAGAAGCCGGCATATTCGAAGTCGATCAGCCAGAGCCGGTCGCCGTCATCCAGAAAATTGGCAGGCAGAAGGTCGTTGTGACCGAAGACGATCGGCAGCGGCACCTGCGCGGCCTCGAGATCGTCGGCGAGTTCGAGATAGTCCGGCAGCTTCTCGATCATGCGGCTGCCGCCTTCGCGCAGCGTTCGCGCATAATCGCGGATCACATGGAACGGCCAGAACATGAAGCCGGGGCCGGAAACGTGATGCGGCATTTCATGATGGAACGCCCGCACCGTCTCGGCAATGCGGCTGATATTGGCGCGCACGTCCACATCCTTGTAGGTGCGCGCTTCGAGATAGCGGGACACCATGATGCCGGGTTCGGCGTATTCGACCGGCGGCGCAAATGACGCCCGTTCGGCGGCGCGCGCCGTCATCAGCTCGCGATCGCGCAGCACATGGTGGAACGGATAATCCTCGCCGAGACGGACAACATGGCCGCCGTTGCGGTCCTGCACCAGCCAGCTCTCGTTGCTGATGCCGCCCAGCAGCGGACTTATCTCGATCGGACCGTTCCAGATCGGCAATGCCTTGATCTGGGCCTCACGTTCCGTCCCGATTTCGCGGAGCTGATGCGCCATCCAACCTCCCGCAGTCTGACACTTCATCCACAAACAGGATTGATCCGGCTTTACGTAGAGTCAACTGGAATTGTGGATTTTTGACCGTTCTTGCGTGTAGACTCTTCCGAAACAGGCACAAACAGTCATTCTGCAGGCGCACCGAATGAGCTTCACCGACTACTCCCCCCGCCACGGCCGCATCCTCACTGTCCTGCGTGAGCAGGGCACGATCGCCGTCAACGATCTGGCTCAGATGCTGGACGTGTCGGCCGAGACGGTGCGGCGTGACATCAAGACGCTCGCCTCGCGCGGCGATATCGTGCGCATGCACGGCGCAATCGGCTTGCCGTCGGTGGTGAGCGAGGCGCCCTTCGAGCGCCGCATGCGCGAGAACCGTGAGGCGAAGGAAGCAATCGCAAGAGTCGCGGCCTCGACCATTAGAGACGGCGAGTCGATCATGCTCGACACTGGCACGACGACGAGCCTGCTGGCGCGTGCCCTGCTTGACCATCGTCGCCTCACCGTGGTGACGAACTCGTCGGACATCGCCCGCACGCTCGCCACGGTCAACGGAAACAAGGTCTACATGGCGGGCGGCGAGTTGCGCAGCGACAGCGGCGCGGCCCTTGGCTATTCGGCCATTGAGTTCATCAGCCGCTTTAGCGTCGACCACGCGATCATCTCCGCAGGTGCCGTCAATGCCGCGAACGGCGTGGCAGACTACGACCTTGAGGAGGCCCAGTTCGGACAGGCGGTGCTCACCCGCGGCCGACGGCGGCTGGTGGTGACCGACGCTTCGAAGTTCGGACAGAAGGGCCTGGTGCGCGTATGCGGCTTTGCTGATTTCGACGAGCTGATCTCGAACCGGATGCCGCCACAGGAGCTTGCGGATGCGCTGGCCGCGGCCGAAGTGCGCATTTCGATCAGCCAATGAGACCCGCGGATTGGAGTGAGCTGCTCAGGCGACCTTGCTCGCTTGACGAAACCATTCGATCGTTTGCGGCAAACCTTCTTCCAGCGGCACGCGCGGTTTCCAGCCGAGCAGGGTCCTCGCCTGGCTGATGTCCGGCCTGCGCATGCGCGGATCGTCCTGCGGCAGCGGCTTGTGTAAGACCGGGACGGAGCGGCCGGTGAGTTGTGTCACCAGTTCGGCAAGCTGATTGATGGTGAACTCGCCGGGATTGCCGAGATTGACGGGCGCGCGCGGGTTGGGCTCGACCCTGAGCAGCCGGATCATGCCGTCGATCAGGTCGGAAACGAAGCAGAACGAGCGGGTCTGCTCACCATCGCCATAAATCGTCAGCGGCTCCCCGTTCAGCGCCTGGTTGACGAGGTTCGAGACGATGCGTCCGTCGTCTGGCTGCATGCGCGGCCCGTAGGTGTTGAAGATGCGCACGACACGCACATCGGCGCGGCGAAGCCGGAGAAAGTCAAAGCACAGGGCCTCAGCAGCGCGCTTGCCCTCGTCATAGCAGGCGCGCGGGCCGGTGCAGTTGACGTTGCCGAGATAGTCTTCTGTCTGCGGATGAACGGCCGGATCACCATAGATCTCGCTGGTCGATGCCTGCAGGAAACGGGCCCGGTGTTTCTCAGCGAGTTTCAGCAGATTGTGCGTTCCGACAACGCTTGTCATCAGCGTGTGCACAGGATCGGCCTGATACCGGGGTGGTGAGGCGGCGCAGGCGAGATTGACCACCTCGTCGAGCGGCTCGTCGACCTCGAGTTCGTTACAGATATCGTGCCGGATCAGCCGGAAGCGAGGGTGGTTGGCGAAGCTGATTATGTTGTTGCGCGAGCCGGTGAGAAAACTGTCGACGCAGATGATGCGGTCTCCCTGCGCGAGCAGCGTCTCACAGAAATGCGAGCCCAGAAATCCGGCGCCGCCGGCAAGAAGCACCGTTCGTGGGCGCTGATCTGCAAAAGTCATGGATTTTCCCGGAGCTGGCGTTCGACATGATGTTCCTGCCGCCCAATCATGTCCTGCCCGGATTGTTCCCTTTCAACGCCGGGCGCTTTGATCTGCGGCTTCTCATGCTGCGTTCCGCCGGGTTCGGGATAGATCATCCGCGCGCCACGATCGTAGGTCAGGTACCGCCACAGCCAGCTCATCGAGACGGACAGGCGGTGCTGGAAGCCGACCAGCAGGTATACGTGGACGATAGCCCATAGCAGCCACGCGAACCAGCCGCGCAACTTGAGCTTGCCACGCTCGAAGACGGCGGCGTGACGACCGATGATCGCGGTGTTGCCGCGGCTGTTATAGCGGAATGGCGGAATCTGCTCGCCATCTGCAAGATACCCCGGCAGGTGCTTTCCCAGATGCGCGCCCTGCTGCTTGGCGACCTGCGCGAGTCCTGGAAGTGGCTGGCCGTTCTCGTCCTCGAGATGAGCGAGATCGCCCAGGACAAAGATCTCCGGATGCCCATCGATGGTGAGGTCCGGCCGCACGATGACGCGCCCGCCCCGGTCGAGCGGGACGTCGAGCAGCTTGCCTAGCGGTGAGGAGCCAACCCCCGCCGCCCACAGCGCGAGGCCGCAGGGCAGCACCTCGTCGCCCAGCACCACGTGATCGGCCGCGATATGCTGGACGCGCGTGTTGGTGCGCACATTGACTCCGAGCCGCAGCAGCCGCTCCAGCGCGTATTCCGACAGCGACGGATCGAAAGCAGCGAGCAGCCTCGGCCCGCCTTCCGCTAGCACAATCCGGGCCTCCTTCGGAGAGATCTTTCGGAAATCGTCGGCCAGCGTATAGCGCGACAGCTCCGCAATTGATCCCGCCATCTCCACGCCGGTCGGCCCGCCGCCAATGACGACGAAGGTCATCAGCCGGCGCCGTTCGTCTGGATCCGCCGTCTGCTCGGCGCGCTCAAACGACAAGAGCAGCCGGGAGCGGATCAGCCGGGCGTCCTCGATCGTCTTGAGGCCCGGCGCATGCTCAGCCCAGGCGTCATTGCCGAAGTAGAAGGGAATGCTGCCGCTCGCCAGGATAAGATGCGAATAGGAGACAGAGCGCCCGTCTGCGAGATGAACCCGGCGAGCGTCCTTGTCGATGCCCGTGACTTCGGCATAGACCACCTGGACTGAGGGGTAGTTGCGCAGGATCTTGCGCACCGGTTCAGCAACATCCGGCGCCGACAGCGCCGCGGTTGCGACCTGATAAAGCAGCGGCTGGAACAGGTGGTGGTTGTTGCGGTCTATCAGCACCACGCGCACGCCGGCGCGTCCCAGATGCTTCGCCGCCTCCAGCCCGCCAAAGCCCGCGCCCACGATAACGACGCAGGTCAGGTCGTTCGAAAGAATGCTGACTTTGCCTTCGTTCATCGCCCCTACCGCTTTCGTGGGAATACGATCCAGCCGCGCTTGCGCGTCGCCAGGCTACGCCTTGTGATGACGGAAGCGCCGAGGCCGCAGATGGTTCCCCGCGACGGACGTTGCGCCAGCTGAAGCGCATTCGCAGGGGCCTCACACTGTCAAGACGACGTTTGACAGTGGCATGAATATCCTGCAGCATTTCCGTACGCTTATAAAAGAAGCGGCAGACGTGGAGGCGTCTGACACCGGAGGAGAACGCTCATGACTCGAGTCAAAGTCGTCGCGGCTTACCTTGCCGCAGGCGCATCAATTTTCTCGTTCAGCGCCAGGGCTGAAGGCGACCTCAACCTGATCTGCTCTGCCGACGTGGTAATCTGCGAATTGCTGCAGGAAACCTTCCAGAAGGAGACCGGCATCTCGGTCAACATGGTGCGCCTGTCGTCGGGCGAAACCTATGCGAAGGTGCGCGCCGAGGCGCGCAACCCGAAGACCGACATCTGGTGGGGCGGCACCGGCGATCCACACCTGCAGGCGGCGTCCGAGGACCTGACCGTCGAGTACAAGTCGCCCATGCTCTCCGAGCTGCATGACTGGGCGGTGAAGCAGGCCGAGAGCGCTGGCTACAAGACCATCGGCGTCTATGCCGGTGCCCTTGGTTGGGGCTACAACACCGAGATCCTCGGCAAGAAGAACATCAAGGAACCGGCCTGCTGGGCCGATCTGCTCGCGCCCGAACTTAAGGGCGAGATCCAGATGGCGAACCCGAACTCGTCGGGCACCGCCTACACGGCGCTCGCCTCGCTCGTTCAGATCATGGGCGAGGACCCGGCCTTCGACTATCTGAAGAAGCTGAACGAGAACATCTCGCAGTACACCAAGTCGGGCTCGGCGCCCGTGAAGGCAGCCGGGCGCGGCGAGACCGCGCTCGGCATCGTCTTCCTGCATGACGCGGTTGCGCAGACGGTGGAAGGCTTCCCGGTCAAGTCAGTCGCGCCTTGTGAAGGCACCGGCTACGAGATCGGCTCGATGTCGATCATCAAGGGCGCGCGCAACATGGACAACGCCAAGAAGTGGTACGACTGGGCGTTGAAGCCGGAAACGCAGTCGCTGATGAGGGAGGCAAAGTCCTTCCAGCTGCCGTCCAACAAGAACGCCGAGGTTCCGAAGGAAGCCCCGCGCTTCGAGGACATCAAGCTGATCGACTACGACTTCGTCACCTACGGCGATCCGGAAAAGCGCAAGTCATTGCTCGAGCGCTGGGACCGTGAAATCGGCGCAAGCGCGAACTGACCGAACGGTCAGGGCAGAGGCAGCCGGAGCCTCCGGCTGCCTTTCTCCCCCATGACTTGAACCGTGCGACAGGGATCTGATGGGAAAGAGCAATCGCCGATTGGACTGGTGTTTTGCGGCCGGCATTATCGCGCTGCTGCTCCTGCCCTGGTACAGGATCGAGCGAGGCGGCTTCTTCGGCTTTTCGTGGCTCGGCAACTTCCCCCGCGGCTCGAACGAGGCGCCGGGCCTGCTGCAGGCCACCATGCACGGCCGCTGGTGGCTTTGGGTCGCGATTGCCCTGTTTGCCGTCGCCATCCTCATCCGCGTTGCGTCTCCTCAGTCAGAACGGCGCGGCTCCTGGCTTGCGCTGATCGGCGGGCTTGGACTAGGCTTCCTCGCGCTGCAGGGACTTGCCATTGGCTTTGCCGGCTGGACCTGGATGATCTCTGAAAACACCCTGGGCCCGCTTTCAACGGGCCAGCCCGCGATGGGCGCCGGCGCCATCACCCTGTCCATCATCTTCACGCTGATCTTCTCGTTCGGCATGGCCGAGCGCGGTGCGCTCAAGGGCGACACCTTCGTCGTCGGCGCCATCAGCCTGCTGGTGCTGCTGGTCTCGGTTTTCGTATTCTACCCGCTGATCAGCATGTTCATCGGCGCGTTCCAGGACTTCGACGGCTCGTTCAAGCCGGACGGCTTCCTGCGCAACATTGTCGACCCGTCGATCTGGAGCCTCAACTGCGTCATCGACGCCGGGCGTTGCGGCATTGCCTGGCGCACCTTCTTCCTCGCGATCATCACCGCGTTGGGCTCGACCATCCTCGGCCTCGCTTTTGCGCTGGTCGCGACCCGAACCGGCTTCCGCTTCAAGAAGGGGCTGCGGCTTCTCACGATCCTTCCGATCATCACCCCGCCTTTCGTCATAGGCCTTGCGCTGATCCTGCTGTTCGGCCGCGCCGGCGTCGTTACGCTCACCCTGTCGAACCTCTTCGGCATCGAGCCGGGCCGCTGGCTCTACGGGCTGACCGGCATCTGGATCGCGCAGGTGCTGTCCTTCACGCCCATTTCGTTCCTCGTGCTGATCGGCGTCGTCGAGGGCGTCAGCCCATCGATGGAAGAAGCCTCGCAGACGTTGCGCGCCAACCGCTGGCGTACCTTCTGGCACGTCTCACTCCCGCTGATGAAGCCCGGCCTCGCTAACGCCTTCCTGATCGGCTTCATCGAAAGCATGGCTGATTTCGGCAACCCGCTGGTGCTGGGCGGCAGCCACGGCGTGCTTTCGACCGAAATCTTCTTCGCCGTCGTCGGTTCGCAAAACGACCCTTCGCGCGCCGCGGTGCTGGCGATTGTGCTGCTCTGCTTCACGCTCTCGGCCTTTCTTGCCCAGCGCCTCTGGCTCGGGCGCAAGAACTTCGCCACCGTCACCGGCAAGGGCGACAGCGGCAACCATGCCGCCCTCCCCCGCTCGATCAACATCGGCGTGCATGCGCTGGTGATTCCCTGGGCGATCTTCACCCTCGTCGTCTACGGTATGATCGTCGCCGGCGGCTTCATGAAGACCTGGGGCCTCGACAACAGCTTTACCCTTGAGCACTACATCCGCGCCTTTTCCATCGCCTTCACCGACAACGGCATCGTCTGGACTGGCGTCGCCTGGAACTCGTTCTGGACGACGATGAAGATCGCGCTCGCCTCGGCACCGCTTACTGCCGCCGTCGGCCTGCTCACCGCCTATCTGATCGTGCGCCAGCGCTTTGCAGGGCGCGAACTGTTCGAGTTCGCACTGATGATGAGCTTCGCCATTCCCGGCACCGTCATCGGCATCAGCTACATCATGGCCTTCAACCTGCCGCCGCTGGAGATGACCGGCACGGCGGCGATCCTGATCGCCTGCTTCGTCTTCCGCAACATGCCGGTCGGCGTGCGCGGCGGCGTGGCGGCCATGAAGCAGCTCGACCAGAGCCTCGACGAGGCCTCGCTGACGCTGCGCGCCAACAGCTTCCGCACCATCCGCAAGGTGATCCTGCCGCTCCTGCGCCCAGCCATCACTGCCGCGCTGGTCTATTCCTTCGTCCGCGCCATTACCTCGATCAGCGCGGTGATCTTCCTCGTCAGCGCCGAATACAACATGGCGACCTCCTATATCGTCGGCCTCGTCGAGAACGGCGAATACGGTGTGGCCATCGCCTATTCCTCTGCGTTGATCGTGGTGATGATCCTCATCATCGCGTGCTTCCAGCTGCTGGTCGGCGAGCGACGCCTGCGCCGCCGTCCCGAACAGGCAGGCGCCGTGCTGCCCGTACCCGTTCCCGAGGAGAAAGCCGCATGAGTTCGACAGGATCGGTCGTCTTCCAGAATGTCCGCAAGGTCTTTGGCTCGTTCACGGCCATCCACGACCTGTCGCTGACGATTGAGCCGGGCACACTGGTTACGCTGCTAGGCCCCTCCGGATGCGGCAAGACGACGACGCTGCGCATGCTCGCGGGCCTCGAGCACCCAACCTCCGGCCGCATCCTGATCGGCGGCAAGGACGTTACGAAACTGCCCGCTAACGAGCGCGACGTGTCTATGGTGTTCCAGTCCTATGCGCTGTTTCCGCATATGACTGCGGCGCAGAACGTTGCCTACGGCCTCGCTTCATCTGGGCTCAAGCCGAAGGAAGCGGTCGAAAAGGCCGAGGAAGGGCTGCGGCTCGTGGGCCTCGCCGGCCTTGGCGATCGCCTGCCATCCGAACTCTCGGGCGGCCAGCAGCAGCGCGTCGCGGTCGCCCGCGCGCTCGTGCTCGAGCCGCAGGTGCTGCTCCTCGACGAGCCGCTCTCCAATCTCGACGCGCGCCTCCGCCGGCGGGTGCGCACCGAGATCCGCGACCTGCAACAGCGGCTCGGCTTCACCGCCGTCTACGTCACCCATGACCAGGACGAGGCGCTCGCCGTCTCCGACCGCATCATCGTCATGAAGGACGGGCGCATTGCGCAAGAGGGTGCGCCGCGCGAGCTCTATGAAGCGCCAGCATCCTCCTTCATCGCCGACTTCATGGGCGAGGCGAACGTCATGCCCTGCGATGTCGTCGGCTTCGAGGGCGACCAGGCGATGATCCGGCTGGGCGCGCTCACCCATCGCGTGCCGCGCCGCAACGTCTCGCAGCCGGGAGCGGCCAAGCTCGCCGTGCGGCCTAATGCGATCGTACTCGAGCCTGCCGACAAAGCGCCGTTCGGCGGCGTCGTCACCCACTCCGCCTATCTCGGCGACCATGTCGAATACGAGGTCGAAACCGACGCCGGCCGGCTGTTCGTCATCGATCCTGCCGTCGAGCGCATGCTGCCCGCGACGACTCCGGTAGCAATCGCCTTTCGCAATCGCGGAATTGCGATCATAACAAGCTGAGAATTCTTGCCCCCAACGAAGACCCGCCAGACCCGAGGATTTGCATGAGCACCGAAGACCTCGCCTCCTATGAGGACAGGCAGAGATTTGCCGAAGCCGTAGCGCGCGAAGCCGGACGGCTGGCCTTCGACTATTTCAACCGCCGCAGCACCCTCGTCATCGAGATGAAGCGCGACCCGCAGGACGTCGTCTCGATTGCCGACCGCAATGTCGAGACGCTGATCCGCGAGAAGATCGGCGAGCGCTTTCCGGGCGACGGCATCCTTGGCGAGGAATATGGCCTCGCCGATGCGACTTCCGGCTTTACCTGGGTGATCGACCCGATCGACGGCACCAGCCCGTTCGTCAACGGCATGCCGACCTGGTGCGTCTCGATCGCGCTTCTCCATCGCGGCGAGCCGGTGGTCGGCGTCATCTATGCGCCATGCCAGGACGAGCTCTTTTCGGCAGCGCTTGGCCGCGGCGCGTCGATGAACGGCACGCCGCTCTCGCTCGACGCCACCCGGACGATCCGCAACGCGGTCACGGGCATCGGCGCCAACCACTATGTTGCGCCGCAGGTCGTAGCAAAGGTAGTCGAGGACCTGCTTGGCGCGGGCGGCACCTTCATCCGCAACGGCTCCGGCGCGCTGATGCTCGCCTATGTCGCCGCAGGCCGTCTCGTCGGCTACTACGAGCCCTACATGCATGCCTGGGACTGCCTTGCCGGCTATTGCCTCGTGCGCGAAGCGGGCGGCTGGTTCCTCCCCTTCCCGGTCGAAGGCGAATCCCTCACCAAGGGTGCCCCGGTGCTGGCGGCAGCTCCCGGTGCGATCGATGACCTCCGGGCAATAGCCGGGCACTAGTTACCCCGGAAGATATGTCAGCCGGATCACCCCCTCGCCGATCTGCACGAAATCGGCGAGCCGCAGGCGGGGGCGTGCGCGCAAAAACCGGGACGGAGCGGCCCCTCAGCCTTGAGATTGATCGCTACTTGTCCTCAAAGCCGGTCAGCACGCCGACGGCGTTGATGCCGATCTCCTCGACCGCATAACCGCCTTCCATGACGAACAGCGTCGGCAGGCCAAGCTTTGCAATGCGGCGGCCGATCAGCGGATAGTCGCTGCTCTTCAGCTTGAACTGGCTGATCGGGTCCTTCTCGAAGGTGTCGACGCCCAGCGAGACAACCACGACGTCGGGCGCGAAGTCGGCAAGCTTGCGGCAGGCATTGTCGAGTGCGTCGCTCCAGACCTCGAAACTGGTACCAGCCGGCATCGGGTAGTTGAGGTTGAAGCCTTCGCCCTCACCCTCGCCCTTCTCGTCGGCATGGCCGAGGAAGAACGGATACTCGTTCATCGGGTCACCATGCAGGTTGAGCACCTGGACGTCGCCGCGGCTGTAGAACATCTGCTGGGTGCCGTTGCCGTGGTGGTAGTCGACGTCGAGGATCGAGACACGCGCCGCTCCCTGGTCGCGGAACCACTGCGCCACGACGGCGGCGTTATTGATGTAGCAGTAGCCACCCATGAAGGCGTCGCCCGCATGGTGCCCGGGCGGACGGCAAAGAGCGAATGCGGCCGGCTCGCCGTCCTTGACGAGGCGCGCGGCCGTCATCGCCACCTCATGGGAGGACTTGATCGCCTCCCACGTTCCCTTCACGAATGGCGCGCCGGCATCGAACGAATAATAGCCGAGCTTTGCCTCGATGGTTTCCGGCACCACGTCTCCGCGCAGGCCGCGGGTCGGCCAGGTGAAGGGCAGCGCAGATCCCGAGCGGCCGGACGCTTCCCAAGCCGGATAAACCGTCGGGAGGAAATCGATGTAGTCGGCGCGATGGATGCGCTTTGCAGCCGCAAGGTCATGCGCCTCGGGTCCGAGGATCGGGCCGAGCTTCACGTCCTCGACCCGCTGACGGATGTATTCCGCGCGGGACGGCTTCTCAAAGCCCGGCACCAGCGCGCCGGCCACCAGCTCCATCGTTCCGCCATGACCGGCGTGCAGCGGCGAATAGATTGTCTTCATGCAATTCCTCTCCCCAAGAGTCAGGCGAAGCTAAGCGCGCCTGCAGGCGTCTGGCAAGCGCTGTGCCAACCGGCCGACACCGTCTGGTCCGGCCAGTTGCGGGAGACCTGGCGAGGCAAGATTGCCCGCCAGATGTGCAGTGCAAAAAAATCCGCCTTTGTTTGCGTACATACGGTTGCCAAGCACTCTCGCCTGTGATGACATTCCGGTGGGGAACAAAACCCGTCACAAGAACGGGCTCCTGAAAATAATGGGGTAACGCGTGCCGGATCAGCCGGAGAGCAATGCCATCGACGTCCGCAGTGTGCGGAAGGTTTTCGGTGCTGGAGAATACGCCGTCACGGCGCTGGACACGGTTTCGGTGTCCATTAGAGAAAATGAATTCTTCACGTTGCTGGGGCCGTCCGGCTGCGGCAAGACCACACTACTTCGCCTGATTGCCGGGTTCGAATACCCGTCCGAAGGCGAGATCCTGCTGTACGGCAAGGACATTGCTGGCCTCCCGCCACACAAGCGGCCGGTCAACACGGTTTTCCAGTCCTACGCGCTGTTCCCGCACATGACGGTGGCGGAAAACATCGCCTTCGGCCTCGAAATGCTGGGCAGGCCAAAGGACGAGATCAAGGCGCGCGTCGCCGAAATGCTGGCGTTGGTGCGCATGGAGAACCTGGCCAACCGCCGCACCAGTCAGATCTCGGGCGGCCAGCAGCAGCGCGTGGCGCTGGCGCGCGCCCTTGCCCCGCAGCCGAAGGTGCTGCTGCTTGACGAGCCGCTCTCGGCGCTCGACTACAAGCTGCGCAAGGGCATGCAGATCGAGCTGAAACGCCTGCAGCACGAGACCGGCATCACCTTCATCTTCGTCACGCACGACCAGGAGGAAGCGCTGACGATGTCCGATCGCATCGCGGTCATGACGGCGGGCAAGATCCTGCAGGTTGGCTCGCCGCGTGACATCTATGACCGCCCGGCCGAGCGCTTCGTCGCCGACTTCATCGGCGAGAGCAATTTCCTCGAGGCAGAAGTGGTAATCGTCGAAAATTGCCGCGCAACGGTGCGCCTGTCCTCTGGCGCCGAGATTTCCGCTGCGGTGCCAGAGGGCCATTCGCCGTCAGGGCGCGCGACCATCGTTGTCCGCCCCGAGCATGCGCGCATCGTGCCGGAAGGCGACGGAGCCTCGCTCCATGGCACAGTCGAGAACGTCGTCTATCTCGGCACCGACACGCATTTCCACCTGCGGATCGACGACGGGACGCTGTTCGTCGTGCGGAGGCAGAACAGCCCCGACGCGGCGCAGGGGCTTGCGGCTGGCCAGCGCGCGGGCGTTGCGATCAGCGCGGATGCCGCGCAGCTTCTCAGGAGCTGACCGATGGCCACCGCAGCCGAGACCGCCCGCGCCGCCGAAGCCAGGGACCGGCGCGACCGCTGGCTGCTGTCAGCGCCAGCGCTCATCATCATCTTCGTCGCGGCGATCGGACCGTTGTTCGTCATGCTCGCCTACTCCTTCATGGAGAAGGCGGACTATGGCGACGTGAAGTTCGGCGTCTTTTCGCTGGAGGGCTGGGTCTCGGTCCTGTTCCAGCGCGACATCTTCGACGATACGCTGGGCCTTGCCGACGCGCACCTGTCCATCCTGTGGCGCTCGATCAGCCTGTCGCTCTACACGACGGTGCTCACGCTGCTGTTTGGCTTTCCCACCGCCTACTTCATCGCCACGCGCCCGGCGACAACCCGCGAGGTCTGGGTCTTCCTCGTCACCATTCCCTTCTGGACCAACCTTCTCATCCGCACCTTCGCGATGCAGCAGGTGATCCGCAACGAGGGTCTCATCAACACGGCGCTGATCTCGCTCGGCATCATCGAGCGGCCGTGGCAGATCATGAACACCGACCTCGCCATCCTGCTCGGCATGACCTACGTCTACCTGCCGCTGATGGTGCTGCCGCTCTATGCCAGTATCGAGAAACTCGACTTCCGGCTGATCGAGGCGGGCTACGACCTCTACGCCTCTCGCTGGCAGGTGCTGCGCCGGATCGTCATTCCGCTGGTCAAACCCGGCATCGTTGCCGGCTCAATTCTCGTCTTCATCCCTTCGCTCGGCGCCTACGTCATTCCGCGAGTGCTGGGCGGAGGCAAGAGCATGATGCTCGGCAACCTGATCGAGCTGCAGTTTGGTGCCGGTCGCAACTGGCCGCTGGGGGCGGCGATCTCGATCACACTGATGGCGCTGGTGATGGTCGCGCTCCTGTTCTACGTCCGAAACGTCTCGCGTTCGGGGGCAAGCCATGGCTAGACGTCAGCGCGCCTATGACATCCGCCGGCAGCCAGGCTTTGGCCTGATCGCGCTGTTTACCTTCTTTGCGCTCTACCTGCCGATCGCAGCCCTCGTTGCCTATTCCTTCAACGCGGCCGACTCGCTGTCGCGCTGGGACGGGCTGTCGCTGCGCTGGTTCATCTCGGCCTGGAACAACCAGGCAGTGCAGGATGCTTCGATCCGCTCGCTGCTCCTCGCAACCTGGGCAGCGACGCTGGCAACGATCGCCGCCACGATGGCGGCACTAGCGACGACGCGCACGCCGAACTATCCAGGGCTTACCTTCAAATACGTCTTCATCAACCAGCCGCTGATGGTGCCGGAGATCGTCACCGGCGTCGCGCTGCTGATCGTCTTCTCGCGCATCAAGGTTTGGACCGGCTACACCGGCATGGGCTACCTGATCCTTGCCCACACCGCCTTCTGCATCCCGTTTGCGTATCTGCCGATCCGCGCGCGCCTTGAGAGCATGGACCTCACTCTGGAACGCGCTGCGGCCGATCTTTACGCGACGCCCTGGCGCGCCTTCTGGCGCGTGACGCTGCCACTGCTGCGGCCCGCGATCATCGCCGGCTTCATGCTCGCCTTCGTCATCTCGCTCGACGACGTCGTCATCACCGAGTTCGTCAAGTCCGGCGGCCAGGACACGCTGCCGACCTACATGCTCGGCCAGCTGCGGCGCGAGACGAGCCCCGAAATCAATGCCATCGCCACGGTGTTCCTCGCGCTGTCTGTCGTGCTCGTCACCGTGTTCTATTTCGTCAATCGGCGGAGGCCATGACCAGCCTTGCCAACAATGGGAGAACGGCAATGAAGTGGAAGACAACGACCGCCGCTGCGGCGGTTACGGTGTTTGCCCTTGCGGGCACCGCATCGGCGGAAGGCGAGCTCAACATCTACAACTGGGGCGACTACACCAGCCCCGAACTGATCAAGAAGTTCGAGGAAACCTACAAGGTCAAGGTTACCATCACCGACTACGACTCGAACGACACCGCGCTCGCCAAGGTGCGCGCCGGCGGCCATGGCTTCGACATCGTCGTCCCGTCGGCCAACTACGTCCCGATCTTCGTTGCGGAAGGCCTGCTGCTTGAAGCGCGGCCCGACCAGATGGAAAACTTCAAGAACGTCGACGAACGCTGGGTCAACGTGCCGTGGGATGAGGGCCGCCATTACACGGTGCCGTGGCAGTGGGGCCTGTCTGGCACCGGCGTGAACACCAAGGTCTATGGCGGTGACATCAACACGTCGGCGATCTTCCTCGACCCGCCCGCGGAACTGGTCGGCAAGATCAACGTCGCGCCGGAAATGAACGACGTGCTGTTCTCGGCAATCAAGTACTTCGGCGGCGACTGGTGCACGGACGACAAGGAACTGCTGAAGAAGGTGCGCGACAAGCTCGTCGAGGCAAAGCCCAAGTGGCTGGCTATGGACTACAGCGTCACTGAGAAGCTGCCGGCCGGCGACTATGCCGCGGTGTTCTACTGGAACGGCGCCATCATGCGCTCGCGCATCAAGAACCCGGACATCAAGTTCGGCTACCCGAAGGAAGGCTTCCCCTACTTCATGGACAGCGTCGCGATCCTGAAGGACGCGAAGAACGTCGACAATGCCAAGCTGTTCATGAACTTCATCATGGAGCCGGAAAATGCGGCGATGATCTCGGCCTTTGCGAAGTACGCGAACGGCATCAAGGGATCGGAACAGTTCATGCCGGATGACATGAAGGACGCACCTGAGCTCGTCGTTCCGGCCGAATTTGAAGCTGCTGGCGAGTTCCTCCTCTCTTGCTCGCCAGAGGTACAGCAGCTCTACACCCGCATCTGGACGGACGTTCAGAAGTAAGCGTTTTTTGCCAGCGTTGGGAGCTGGCCGACCGCCCGTTACCGCATCCTATCCGGAGGCCGCCCCAAGCGGCCTCTTTCTTAATGAAGAGATACAGCGTTTTGCTGCAATGCCCCTGCCGCGCGCCAAATCCGGAGGCCTGAGGCGGCCACCATAGCCCACCAGTGTATTTCACCCGCAAGCGTGGTAGACTTGCCTCTCCGTTCAGAGGGAGTTCGCCATGACGAACCTTTCCGTAGGATCATCCAGCGCGAGGCTGGCTGGTCAGGGCCTGAGCGCGGGGTGGCTTATGGCCCTCGCAATTTTCTTCATCATTCTCGGCTGCATCGGCCTCATCGCCAGCTACTGGATGACGGCGGTTGCGGTGTTCTGGTTCGGCGTGCTGGCCGCTGCCGGCGGCATCGCCGAGATCATCGACGCCTTCCGCCAGCGTGAATGGAAGGGCGTTTTCTGGCACGCCCTGATGGGCATCATCTACCTCGGAACCGGCATCCTGCTCGTCACCATGCCGCTTGCGGCGGCCTTCTGGCTGACGCTGTTCCTCGCCATCTCGCTGGTGGCGACAGGAGTGCTGCGCATCATCCTCGCCTTCCAGCTACGCGGTGAAAGCGGTGTCTGGCTCGCAGTGCTCCTCTCCGGCATTATTTCGATCCTGCTCGGCGTCCTCGTCTACCGCGCGGTCATTCCGCCTGACCAAGCGGTGCTGGCGACACCCGAAGGCATGACGCAGTGGCTGCAGTCGTGGGGCTGGGTGATCGGCACCTTCGTCTCGATCGAGCTCCTGATGGAAGGCTTTTCCCTCTGGACGATCGCGCGGCTGGCGCGAAAGGCTGCCTGACGCTGCGGCGCCCGGCCCAACCGCAGAGCGCCAGGAATAGAACGGCCGCGCGGACCGCGCTGTCGCGCAGCCTTGCGCTCGTGCTGATTGCGGTGATCCTTACTGTCGCGGCGCTATGGTTCGCCGCCACCGTCTTTGCGCCGCTTGCCTGCGCGCTGCTGATCATCAACCGGTGTTGGCCGGCTTTCCATCCGGTCCTCCCACATACTCGCGCATGAAGACCTGCTTCGATGCGTGCGAACTGTAGGTCTGGTTCTGGTCGACCCAGGGCGTCGTGGTGTTGCGCGCATCTTCGCCCGTGCTGGCGCGCGTCATCACCATGAAGTTCGTCTGCGGACTGTTCGGGTTGTAGAGCGGGTCATCCGGCGAGAGCGGGATGTAGACCGTGCCATTGCCACCCCTGGCGACCAGGTCGAGGCCGTGGTCGAAGAACTGGCCGAACAGCGTAAACATCGAGTTGTAGGATGCCGAATCGCCGATATCCGGCGCAACGTTCGGCAACAGGATGGTAGGGCCATCCATCTCGATGCCGTACTTTTCCAACGCAGCATCAAGGAGCGCCTTCTGGCTGGCGTAGCTCTGCGAGTTCTCGTCGAGGTCCTTGATAACCTGCCAGAGCTGGCAGATCTCCTGCACTGCGGCCGTCTGTGCCGCGCCAGTTACACCCGCATGCTCCAGCGCCGCGATGAGGGCGGCCGGATTGTTGAGTGTCTGGTCAACGATCAGATTCGAGATCAGGCGCGGCTCTGCGTCAGCGACATCTCCCGAGACGCCGTAGTCGTTGTTCGAGGTATAGGTGAAGCTGCCTGAGCCCTGCCTGAACGACTGATCCGTCAGATACTTGAACTCGTAGTCGGCTGCGCCCCACTCGGTGCGTCCGGGCAGCAGGTTGTTGTAGCTGCCGTCGACCGTACGCAGACCGTAAGGCTGCAGGTGCGCCTGCGGAGACGCTGGCGAATTCGGGTCAGTGCCTCCAGCTTCCGCGACCAGCTTGTTCAGGTCCTCGCCCGCAGCATGCCGTTCTGCAATCTTGATTTGCTTCAGAATGAATTCGAGATCGTGCTTTACGATATTAACCATGACTGCCTCCCGTCTTTTCCAGACAAATGACGCAACCGGCGGCCGCCTTCTGCGATAAGCACGCAATTGCGCATCGGAGACATGATGATCGCGTTATATTGGGTCGGACTACTTCAGTTGGTCCGACGATTTACTTCCCCGGAAGGGCAACAGGCCCAGATCTGAAGCCCTGGCCGGACCCCGGACTTTAGTCTAGTCACATCATTGGACCATCGGACGTACCGCCACTTGCCCGGATCGATAGAGTTGGCTTGGGCAACAATGCGTTCGGGGCAATCATGGGCGTACTGGCATTCTCACAGCCGCGCAGGCGATGGGCAGACAGCTTCAGCCGGATGAGCCAACCCTCGCAGTTCGCACTTGCCGGAGGCATCGTGCTCCTCGCGGCAATGACCTTCGGCGGCTTCATCATTTCGGGCATCATCTCACGCGCGACTGTCGACAGCACCGCGGCCAGCTCCGCACTGTTCCTCGACAGCCTGATCTCACCCGCTGTCCAGGAGCTTGCCCGCTCGGACAGCCTCAGCCCCGGCAGCATCGAGCGACTCGATACCATGCTGAAGGACGGCCCCATCTATGGCCGCTTCGTCCACGTCGACCTGTGGCTGCCCGACGGATCACTGGCCTATTCCACCAGCAGCGAACTGATCGGCGGCAAGTTCGCAACGCCCGAGGGTGCTGCCCGCGCCTTCGAAGGCTATGTCGAGGCGCGGTACACCGACCTGCAGGCCGCCGAGCATACGGCCCGAGGCTGGAACACGCGGTTCCTAGAAATCTACGTGCCGCTGCGCGAACACCTTTCAGGCCTCATCATCGCCGTCGTCGAGGTGCATGAGCTGACCGCTCCGCTCGAGGAAAAGCTCTTGTGGCTGCGCACGCAGACCTGGCTGGTGCTGATCGCCGCAACGCTGCTGATCGCGGCTGCACTGGTGGTCATAGTCTGGAAGAGCGGCCGTCTACTCGCCGAGCACCAGTCGGCGTTGCGCAACCGGCTGAAGCAGATCGAGCGAGTGTCGGAGCAGAACCGCAAGCTGCGCCAAAAGGTGCAGTGCGCCTCGGCACGCCTGGCCGAGATGAATGAGGCGCACCTGCGCAATGTCGGCGCCGAACTCCATGACGGGCCGGCGCAGCTGGTTGGCCTTGCAGCGCTGAAGCTCGAACAGATCCGGCGTGCCGCCGACCGGCGCATGCGCGAGAATGTGCTCCAGTCGATCGAAGGCGTGCTGACCGAGGCGCTGCAGAACATGCGCATCATCGCCCGTGGTCTGATGCTGCCGGAGATCGAAGGCATGACGCTCGGCGAAACGGTCCGTGCTGCCGCCGATGCGCATGAGCGACGCACGGGCACTAAAGTTTCGGTTGCCCTGGACGACTATCATGGCGACCTGCCGCCGGCGTTGCGAATCTGCGCCTACCGTTTTGTGCAGGAGGGCCTGAACAACGCCTTCCGTCATGCCGGCGGCAAGGGCCAGACGGTGGAGTGCCGAGTCGAAGGCCGCCTGCTTACGGTGCGCGTCAGCGATGCGGGCCATGGCCCGCACACCGAAACACGCGGCTGCGGCCTTGGGCTCATGGGCCTGCGCGAACGCGTGGAAAGCCTCGGCGGCATCTTCACCATGAACCAGACCGCAAACGGAACCACCATCGAGATGACAGTTAACCTCGGACAAGGGGACGAAACATGAGTGAGCGGATCAGAGTCGTTGCCGTGGATGACCATCCGCTGTTCAGAGCGGGCGTCGTCCAGGCGATCCAGCTGGACGACGCAATCAACGTTGTTGCCGAAGGAAGTTCGGGAAGCGAGGCTGTCGAGCTCGTCAAGAAGCACAGGCCGGACCTCGTCCTCCTCGACATTTCGCTGCCCGGGGGCGACGGCATCGAGGCGGCCGCGGCGATCTCGGATTGCGCTCCTTCGACCCGGATCCTGATGCTGACGGTGTCAGGCGACTGCAGCGACGTTATGCGGGCGGTAGAAGCAGGCGCAGCCGGCTACGTGCTGAAGGGCGTGAACGCGACCGACCTGATTATGGCGGTGAAGAACGTTGCCTCGGGCGAAACCTTCATGTCGCCGAACCTCAGCTTCGGCCTGCTAACAGCGCTCGGCAAGGCCGCGAAGCCTGACCCCCTCGCCGCCCTCACTCCGCAGGAGCTTCGCATCCTGCAGATGGTCTCGACGGGCCTTGGCAACCGCGAGATTGGCGAGCGGCTCGGCGTCTGTGAGAAGACGGTGAAGTACCACGTCACGAACCTGTTCCGGAAACTCAACGTCCGCAACCGCGTCGAGGCAGCGCTCTTACTGAAGGAACGGGGACAGGAGAAGATATTCGGCTCGCTGGCAAGTCCCCGCGGCGCGCCAAGCCTCAGCGCTGCCTGAACCGCGTTCCCTGGTGTCCGGTCAGGGCTCCCCGAAACGCTGCGAGGGGCGGCTGCCGAAGGCAGCGCACCCCTCGCCGATCAGGAAAGGCCTGCCGGGGCCATTTCCGGCAGGCCCACAGTAGCAGGCGGGAGAAGGCTCCCGCCCTGATATCTCTTAGCGGTACGGGTAGCCGGCCTTTTCCTGGTCGGCCGCGTACTTCTTGAAGATCTCAACGACCTTGCGGGCACGCTCGGATTCGCCGGCAATCTCGTCCCAGAAGCCCTCGGCATCCTTGACGATCTGTGCCCACTCTTCCTTCGGAAGCTCGGTCTGCTCCAGCTTCTCGCCGTGGACNCCGCCGCCGCGGCGCTGAAACTGCCGCGCTCGACGATGCGGACGAAGAGATTGAGCGTTGCCAGCCTGTCCATGCGATTGTTCCACCCTGCCAAACAATGCTGACCGAAAACACGGTCTAATCATGGCGGCACGTCACGCCCAGATTGGGAACCTCACGAACAGGAGGTTTTCATGTCTCAATCCCGCATCGCTCTTGTCACCGGCGGCAGCCGCGGACTTGGCCGCTCGACCGTAGAAGCGCTGGCGCGTCGCGGCGTCTCGTTGATCCTTACCTACCACAGCAACCAGGCCGCAGCCGACGAAGTCGTCGCAAATATCCGAAAGAAGGGCGTCCGGGCCGCCACCTTGCCGCTCGACACCAGCGACACGAAAGCGTTCCCCGTCTTCGCGCAGGAAGTCAGGCGCGTCCTAGGCGGATGGGACGCGGATAGCTTCGACTATCTCGTCAACATGGCTGGCACGTCGCACAGCGGCCTGATCGATGAGGCGACGGAGGATGACTTCGACGCCGCCTACCGCGTGCACGTCAAGGGGCCGTTCTTCCTCACGCAGACGTTGCTGCCCCTGATCGCCGACGGCGGGCGGATCGTGAACATCTCGTCAGGGCTGACGCGCATCATCAACCCGGGCCGTATCGTCTACGCGTCGATGAAGGGAGCCGTCGAGGTGATGACGCGCTACATGGCGAAGGAGCTCGGGCCCCGCCGCATTGCGGTGAACGTCGTTGCACCCGGCGCTATCCAGACCGACTTTTCCGGCGGCATCGTTCGGGACAATCCGGATGTTGCCCGTCACATCGCCGAACTGACCGCCCTCGGCCGCCCCGGTGTTCCCGACGACATCGGCCCGATGATCGCTTCGCTGGTTTCGGAGGACAACCGTTGGGTCAACGCCCAGCGCATCGAAGTCTCCGGCGGCCAGGCCATCTGACTGAAAGTATTGCGGGGTTGTCGTCAGGGATCAGCGCGATCTGTGGCGACATCTGTCGAAACGACGCGAGGGGCGGCTGCGCAAGGCAGCGCACCCCTCGCCGATCTGGATAGGCCTGCCGAGGGCAATTTTCCGGCAGGCACACAGTAGCAGGGCGGGAGAAGGCTCCCGCCCTATATCTCTTAGCGGTACGGGTAGCCGGCCTTTTCCTGGTCGGCAGCGTACTTCTTGAAGATCTCTACGACCTTGCGCGCGCGCTCGGATTCGCCCGCGATCTCGTCCCAGAAGCTCTCGGCATCCTTGACGATCTGTGCCCACTCTTCCTTCGGAAGCTCGGTCTGCTCCAGCTTCTCGCCGTGGACSCGCAGCTGTGCCTCGCCGCCCCAGTACCAGACGTTGCGGTAGTAGTGCGACTGGTCAATCGTCGTGCGATAGAGCTGCTGCAGGTGCGGCGGCACCTTGTTCCAGCTCTCGGTGTTGACGAAGTAGGAGCCAAACCAGGCGCCGGTGACCGAGTTCGACAGCGCGTACTTGCACACGTCYGCCCAACCCACTTCATAGGTCTCGGTGAAGCCGCACCAGGCAACGCCGTCGAGGTCGCCCGTGCGCAGCGCGACTTCCACGTCGTCCCACGGAACCGTGACCGGGACCATGCCGTAGCGCGACAGGAAACGGCCGGCGGTCGGCACGCCGAAGACGCGCAGGCCGTTAAAGTCGGCGATGCTGCGGATCGGCTTGTTGGTGGTGAAGATGTGGAGTGGGTCCCAGGCGCCGGTCGACAGGTAGGTGACGTTCTCGACTTCGGCGTAAGCCTCCTCCCAGATCTTGTCGAGGCCGTAGTACATGAACATCGCCGCCACATCGAGGCTGTAGCGGGTCGCGAACGGGAAGTAGCCGCCGAAGACCGCGATGTCGACCGGCGAAGCCATCGTAGCCTCGTCCGACTGGATCGCGTCGAGCGTGCCATTCTGCAGGGCGCGGAACAGCTCGGCGGTCGGCACCAGCTGGTCGGCGTAGTAGAGCTCGATCTCCATCTCGCCGTTGGCGGCGGCGTTGAAGGCGTCGATCTGCGGCTTGATCACGTGCGCGCCGAGCGGGGCACCCGAATAGGTCTGCAGGCGCCACTTGATCGGAGCCTGCGCCTTGACGATGGCCGGCGCAGCGAGTGACGCCGGCGCAGCAAGGCCGGCGGCGGCCAGGAACTTGCGGCGGGTAGCGAGGATGCGCTCGGACGGCGATTCCTTCTTTATGTTGTCAGTCATTCCACTCTC
This sequence comes from Aminobacter sp. J44, assembly GCF_007829415.1. Taxonomy (NCBI): domain Bacteria; kingdom Pseudomonadati; phylum Pseudomonadota; class Alphaproteobacteria; order Hyphomicrobiales; family Phyllobacteriaceae; genus Aminobacter; species Aminobacter sp. J44. The sequence goes on from NZ_VLJG01000004.1 coordinate 108,009, forward strand.
CTTCGGTTTTTTGTTTTTCATCCACGCACGTAGCTTGGGAGCCAGGTTGCGATCTGCGGGAACAGCATGAGCAAAGCGATCGTCAGCATGATCATGATGACGAAGGGCCAGATCGAACGATAGATGTCGACCAGGGTGATCTCCTTCGGCGCCAGTCCGCGCATCAGGAACAGATTGTAGCCGAAGGGCGGGCTGATGTAAGCGATCTGGCAGGTCATCGTGTAGAGGATGCCGAACCAGACCATCTGGTTGTCGATGCCGAGGTCGAGGCGCGCAACCAGCGGGATGTAGAGCGGCGCGACGATCACCAGCATGGCAGTGTCGTCAAGGAACATGCCCATCAGGATGAAGCTGAGCTGCATCAGGATGATGACCGCCCAGGGCGACAGTTCCCAGTTGTGAATGAAGACGTTCTCGATCGCGCGTACGGCGCCGATGCCGTCAAAGACCGACGAAAATGCCAGCGCACCGAGGATCACCCACATGAACAGAGCGGTGATCGACATCGTCTCACGCGCGGTCTCGTTGATCAGCGCGAGCGACAGGCGACCCTTCCACGCAGCTGCAAGCGTCGCCGAGAGTGCGCCTACCGCAGCACTCTCCAGCAGGCTGGTGTAGCCGGTGAGGAACAGGCCGATCATCAGCACGAAGATGATCACTGGGATGATACCGGCACGCAGGAGAATGAGCTTCTCACTGAGCGGCATCGACAGTTCCTCGTCGCTCAACTTCGGCGTGAGGGACGGGTTCAGCTTGACGCGAATGAAGACGTAGATCGAAAAGATCACGGCCATCATCAGGCCAGGGAACACGCCGGCCAGCCAGAGGTCCGACACCGGCTGACGGGCAATCACGGCGAAGAGCACCATCACGACGGATGGCGGCAACAGGATGCCCAGGGTCGAGCCGCCCTGCACGACGCCAGTGATCAAAACCTTGTCATAGCCGCGGCGCAGCATTTCCGGCAGCGCGATCGCCGAACCGATCGCGAGGCCCGCGACGGAGAGGCCGTTGATCGCACTGATGATGACCATCAGCAGGATGGTGCCCAGCGCGAGGCCGCCCGGCAGCCGGCCGAACCAGACATGCATCATCTGGTAGAGTTCTTCGGCGATGCCGCTCTTGGAAAGCATGTGCCCCATGTAGACGAACAGCGGGAGCGTGAGCAGCGCGTGCCAGGAGAACAACTTGAACGCTGCATTGAACGGCAGCTCGGCAGAGGCATTTCCGTAAAGAGACAAGGCGCTCGCGGCAGCAACAGCGCCGATCATCGCGAAGACCCTCTGGCCCGTCAGCATGAGCACGACCATGCTGGCGAACATGAGGATGGCGATCAATTCGTAGCTCATGCCAGCACCTTGCCCCGCACCTTGGCGACGTCCTTGAAGAAGATTGAAATGCATTGAAGGATCATCAGCACGATGCACACCACCATGAGCACCTTGATCGGCACGACCGAAGGCGCCCAAAGGGACGGGAGCCGCTGGTTGGTCGCCCACGAATATTTCAGCGACGAGATCGCCCCCCACAGCATGACCGACAGATAGAAGATCACGATCCAGACCGTGAATGCGTCGATCAACGCCTTGGCCCGTTCGGACAAGTGCGCGTAGATCAGGTCGAGGCGCACATGGGTGTCGTCCTTCAGGGTCTTGGGGCCAGCCAGGAAGTACATGGCCGCCAGCGTGAACTGCGCCGTCTCAACCGTCCAGTTCTGGACCTTATCGAACGCCTTGTCCGAGATGACGTCGAACAGCAGGACGAAGATCATCACGTAGATGAGATACTTCGCGAACGCACCAATGAATTCTGCGAGCCCGTCCATGAACCGCACGTAGGATCTAATGGCCGAGGACATGCTCTGCCTTTCGGTCGGGATTGTTCGTCTTGTTTGGTGTCACGCCAGAGTTACCCCCGTAGATCTTATTAGCGCGGCCTCATCTGCCCCGATCAGGACGTCACAGACTAGAACATCGATTTCGTGTAGACGACAGATCCGATGTGCTGCCTGGCGGCCGAATTTGTCGTAATGCGCGACCACGATAATCTTCTGAGCATTGGCACACATTGCGCGCGCAATTGAAGCCTCGTTGAAATCGGCATCGAATACGCCTGCCGAGATATCCACAGCTGCGGCGCCAATGATCGCGTAGTCAAGGCGAAATCGGCTGATCTGCTCAATCGCGTCGGGACCGACAGACTCCCCGTTGTCGGGATCGAACTGCCCGCCGACCAGGTGAACCCTTGGCTTTCCGCTACCGCGGGCAAGCGCCTGCGCGTTGCGCACGGAATTGGTGACGGCTGTCATATCCTGGATTTCGGCCAGCTGGTGCGCGCAAGCGAGCGTGGTAGAGCCAGTGTCGATGAAGAAACTGTCACCCGGCCGGATCACCTTGGCGAGCTTGCGGGCGATTTCTGCCTTGCCGGCTGCCGCCTCAGCCATACGCTCGTCAAACGAACCCTCGGCTGTGATGCGGATGCGCCGCGCACCGCCATGCACCTTCAGCAGCAACCCGTTCTCGGCAAGTGTTGCCAGATCGCGGCGGATAGTTTCGGGCGAGACCCTGAATTCCGCCGCGAGGCCATCCACGGTGACCTCGCCATCGCGCTCAACGAGCGCAACTATGCTGGCCTGGCGGCTTTTCGGCTTCACACACCGTTCCCCATTTTTGCTGGCTCTTGCCGACCAGCTCGCCACAATTTTGGCCACATCTATGACCGTGTCAACACGATCAATGTGGTATTTGGACAAAGTCGGGCAATTCGTATGGGTCGGGTTGACTGAATGTGCAATTGTGCTCAGACTTGAGCCAATCAGCAATTCAGAATGTCCATGCCGAACGACGATCTCCCTGCTTCCGGACGCTTTGACGTCGCCATCATTGGCGCGGGCGTCGTAGGCTGCGCACTCGCGCGCCGCTTTGCTTTGGCTGGTGCAAAAGTCGCCGTGATCGAAAAGGCGGTCGACATTCTCGACGGCGCTTCGAAGGGCAATTCTGCGATCCTCCATACGGGCTTCGACGCGCCGGTCGGCTCGCTTGAGCAGGCTTGCGTCGCAGCGGGCTATCAGGAGTATCTTGAGATTCACGGCCGCCTTGGGCTGCCGCTGATCAAGTCCGGAGCGCTGGTCATTGCCTGGAGCGAGGAGGAGGAAGCGCTGCTTCCCTCGCTGATGGAACAGGCACACCAAAATGGCGTCACCGACGTCGAACCGCTCGGCGAAAGGGCGATGCGGCAGCTGGAGCCCGGCCTTGGCAATGGTGCTCGAGCCGCATTCCGTGTGCCACGCGAATATCTGATCGACCCATGGTCGGCGCCGTTCGCCTATCTGCTTCAGGCGGTCGAAAACGGTGCCAGAATCATCCGCGGCGCGGAAGTGACTGGCGGAGAGCGCGACAGCGATGGGTGGACGCTACAGACGACGCGCGGCAAGGTCGCGGCGCGGCTGGTGGTTAATGCCGCGGGCCTCTGGGGCGACCTCCTCGATGAGAAGCTGATCGGCGGCCGCGACTTCCACATGAAACCACGCAAGGGCCAGTTCGTCGTCTACGACAAGCCGGCCTCGAAGCTCGCCTCGCACATCCTGCTGCCGGTGCCAAACAAGATCACGAAGGGTGTCGTCGTCTGCCGCACCGCCTTCGGCAACCTGCTGGTCGGCCCCACCGCCGAGGATCAGGACGATCGCGAGCACGCGCTGCTGGTCCCCGAAACACTCGAGGCGCTGAAGAAGCGCGGCGAGGAAATCCTTCCCGCTCTGAAAGACCACCAGGTGACTGCAATCTATGCCGGCCTGCGCCCGGCAACGGAGTTCAAGGACTACTGCATCAAGGCACATGACCGCAGCTACATCACCGTCGGCGGCATCCGCTCGACGGGCCTGTCGGCCGCGCTCGGCATCGCCCAGCATGTGCTGAAGCTCGCGGAACTGCAGTTCAACCCGCCGGTCGATCCGGTCTGGCCGACGGTCTCCAACATCAGCGAATATTTTCCGCGCGACTGGCAGAGGGAGGGCCACGGGGGCATCGTGTGCCACTGCGAGATGGCAACGAAGCGCGAGATCCTCGCTGCGCTCGACGGCCCGCTGCCCGCACGCAGCCTGGCCGGTCTTAAAAGGCGGACGCGCGTCACCATGGGCCGCTGCCAGGGCTTCTTCTGCTCGGCCGAACTGGCCCAGCTGACCGACGGGCATTTCGACCGGCCGATGGCGGAGAAGGCACAATGACGCTGCCGCAGGAAACCGACATTCTGGTTATCGGGGCCGGCCCTGCAGGTCTTGCCGCAGCGACAATCCTGGCAAAGACCGCACGCGTGCTGGTCGTTGATCGCGAGGCAACTGCCGGCGGCATTCCGCGCCACTGCGGCCACTACCCGTTCGGCATGCGCGAATTCCACCGGCTGATGAAGGGACCGGACTATGCCCGCGCGCTCGTTGAGCGGGCGGTGCAGGCAGGCGTCACCATCGCCACCCGCGTCAATGTCGTGCAGCTTGAGCCCGGCCCGCTCGTGACGGTTACCTCCGACGCCGGCCTCTCCGAGATCCGCGCGAAAATCGTGCTGATCGCAACGGGCGTACGGGAAAGCTCGCGTGCCCAACGCCTGATCGGCGGTGAAAAGCCCGGTGGCATCATCCCAACAGGTGCGCTGCAGGGCCTCGTTTATCTCGAAGGAAGGCGTCCGTTCCGCCGCCCTGTCATCCTCGGTACCGAGCTCGTGTCGTTCTCGGCGATCATGACATGCCTGCACGCGGGCATCCGTCCGGTGGCGATGATCGAGCCGAATGCGGAAGCAACTGCCCGCTGGCCGGCCGCACTCTACCCGCGCCTCAAGGGGATTCCGCTGCATCTGTCGACGTCGATCCGTGCCATCGAGGGCCGCGAGCGCGTGGAACGCGTCATCGTTGACGGTCCTACGGGGATGCAGGCGATCGAGACCGACGGCGTCATCGTTACCGGCAAGTTCCGTCCGGAAGCCACCCTGTTCGACGGCAGCCATCTGGAGAAGGATCCCAAAACCGGTGGCCCGGTCGTTGACAATTTCGGCCGCTGCTCCGACCCGGCCTACTTCGCCGCCGGCAACCTGCTGCGTCCGGTTGAGACCGCCGGCTGGAGCTGGTCGGAAGGTGTTGCCGTCGCGCGGTCCATCGAGGCTGGACTTACCGGCAAGCTGCCCGCCCCGGCAACTCAACCGGTCACTCTGAAGGGCGACGCTCTTTCCTGGGTCGTCCCGCAGCGGATCAGCGTACCGTCAGACGGCGCTCACCAGCGCTTTCAGCTGCGCGTGAACCGGAAGGTTAAGGGCCGCATCTCTGCCCGCGTTGGCGGCGTCGAGTATGCCTCACTCAGCATCGACACCCGCCCCGAACGCCGCATCTCCCTGCCGCTTCCACCGACGGCCCAACCGGTGGAGATCGTGCTGGAGGCGAAATAGAGGCTTCAAGAGCGCCTCCGGGCTTACCACTGTCAATGCCCCCGGCGCGGCGTCTCGCGCACGGCAAATTCGATCTGGGTGTCGCTCTTAAAAGCCGGTCACGCGATCCTTGCGCTACGTTCGCGTTCGCGGACCTGTGAGCAGAGGCAGGACCTGCGCTTTCTGGGCAAGCTCCTGAATCACAACCGCCACAATGATGACCAACGGAAACTGCCCTATCCAGATCAATGGAAAATAGGGAGCGTCCGGTGAGAAGCCTATTACCCCCGCGGCCGCGGCAACCACGGTAACCGTCAGCATGTGGCTGCAGAAGACCATGAAGATGTAGGGCTCCACCCGGCGTAAACCGGCGGAAAGCGCGCCTCCCCAGCCTTCGATGTCAACGGCGATCCGCCACATCAGCACGGATATGCAAATCCGGTTCAGCCAATCCACCAGTTCGCCCTCCATCCACCCGTGAGCGGCCACGTCGAGGATGAGCAGGTTCACCACGAGGGAGATTGGGGGCACCAGGTGCGTCTTTCCAGAAAGCCCGATCACACCCCCTACCGCGAAGAATGCAAGGATCTGCGGTCTGAGCGTCAGAACGCCACCACTGAGCGCCTCGACGAGCACCATGATGAGAAGCAGTGCGCCACCAGCAACCCTGTTCCTGCGGTAGAGAAGGATGCTCGCAACGCCGATGATCGCGCACATGAACACGTCTCGAAGAAATGCGAGAGGCTCGTTGACCGGCGCGGAAGTGACCGACAACAAACCGTTGATCCACTCGGCGGGGCTATGCGGCACCCTGGTCTCGTCCCCTGTGGCAATCGCATGCCCCTCATAGACGCCCAATAGCAGTGCTGACCACACCGCCATCGGATAAAGCAGGGAAAATGCCTTATTCAGGAGGAGCTTGAGGGGCGGTCGCCGAGCAATCGTCGTGGTGAGCAGGACGCCGGAAATGAGGGACAGAAGCGGGACAGACCCGCGCCCCAGGTACTCGGCGACGAAAATGTAAACCCAGTGAAACCAGGTATCTGCCGCCTCGATCTTCGTGGCGCCAGGCCAGATATGCACGGAGATCATCGAGAGGATGCAGAGGACACGGGCAATGCGGATCGCGTCCGAAGTCGCGTGGTTGAGGCCGCTGCCCGGCACGGCCTGCCGGCTCTCCGATACCGAGGAATGCCGGGAACGGATCAACGTTCCGGCTGCTTCTGCTCCGGCAGGCCCCTCATTGAACCGCTGCATGGCAGAGCGTGGCTCCTCAGCACACCCGTCGATAACTATCAAGCATAGCAGTTGCGTGACAGGGGCAGCAGATGACCTGCAGTATACCTTTTTGATGATGTGCCGCCCTCTCGGCTGACCAGAAGTGGACCCCGCCCCCCTTCAACTGGCTCTGTATGCGGCCGCGTGCAGCTGTGTCATCAATTCCCTCTCATCTGGGAGTGATGGAATGAGTGCGGAAATCAGGGAGCGGCTACGCCGCCTCATCTCGGAAATGTTGGTGGCGCGCGGGCATCCTGGCGTCATCGATGACCGGGAGTCCTTATTCACCAATGGCCACCTGGACTCACTTGCCGGCACAGAAATGATGATGCTGCTGGAATCTGAGTTCAACGTCGACTTCTCCGATCCGGATTTTGAAATCGATGCGCTGGATACCATCGACGGCATCGTTACCGTCGCCGAGCGAGCAGCTGCTGCACGCGTCTGATCGGGCCCAGAACGTGGGGGATCCGGCGATGCAGATTGCCCGAAGTCCCTACCTGCTACACCATTTGCTGGAACAGAGCCCCGCTCGACCCGAGGATCTCGCGATCGTTGATCGCGATCGCCAAGTTACCTACGGCGAGTTCGCAGGCTTGGCTGCCGCCTGCGCAGCGACGTTGGTGTCGCAGGGGCTTCGCGAGGGCGATCGGGTCGGGATCTTCCTGCCGAAGTCGATCGAAGAATGCATGGCAATCTTCGCCATCAGCATTGCCGGCGGCGTGTTCGTGCCGATCAACGTCAATCTGCGCCGACTACAGGTCCGGCACATCCTTGAGGATTGCGGCGCGCGTTTCCTGATCACCAACCCCCAGGGTCGTGAGATCGCCGAAGACATCCCGGACCTCGCGATCATAGATGCTGCAAACGCGGCGCAGTTCTCCTCGCAAGAGCCACAAAAACCGTGCGGCCGCATCGGTGAGGATCTCGCCGCTCTGCTTTACACCTCCGGCTCAACCGGGACGCCGAAGGGCGTCATGCTCAGCCATCGCAATCTTGTGGCCGGGACACGAATTGTGCGCACCTATCTCGGCATCAATTCGAGTGACCGCATCCTGTCAGTCCTGCCTTTTAGCTTTGACTATGGGTTGAACCAGCTACTCACCGCGATCGAGCAGGGCGCCACGCTGTACCTTTGTCAGTTTCAGTTCGGCGATGAGATCGTCAAGGCTCTGGAGGAGTACCGTATAACCGGCCTTGCGGGCGTGCCGACCATCTGGGCGATCCTGACCCGCCTCGCACCGAGCCTGCGCAAGACACCACTGCCGCACCTGCGCTACATCACCAACTCGGGCGGTGCGGTGCCTACCGAGACGGTCAAGCGTTTGCGGGAGCTGTTGCCGTCGACGCGCATCTTCCTCATGTACGGGCTCACTGAGGCGTTCCGCTCGACTTATTTGCCCCCTGAAGAGCTGGATCGCAGGCCCAATTCAATCGGACGCGCCATTCCGGAAACGCAAATCTTCGCCCTTCGCGACGATGGCCAGCGGGCAAAGCCGGGCGAGCCCGGGATCCTGGTGCATCGTGGTCCGACCGTCTCGCTCGGCTACTGGAAGCGTCCGGACGCTACGGCCGAGGTCTTTCGCCCCAATCCGCTGGTTCCCCCGAACGCAGGGGGTGACACCGTATGTTATTCCGGCGACCTCGTCGTCGAGGATGAGGAAGGCTTCTTCTACTTCGTCGGCAGACGCGACGCGATGATCAAGTCGTCGGGCTACCGCATCAGCTCCACGGAAGTGGAAGAGGCACTCATGGCAACCGGTGCCTTCCGTCAGGTTGCGGTGATCGGAAAACCTGACCCTCTGGCGGGGCAAGTCGTGCATGCAGTCGCAGTGCCGATGCGCGACGAGACGAACATTCCCGAGGTACTTTCGGCGGCCGCGCAACGCCTCGCTCCCTACATGATGCCGCGCGCGATCGAGCTGGTACAAGCCTTGCCAATAACGCCGAACGGGAAGGTCGACTACCTGACTTTGACCAGGGAGAGATCGGGTGGCTGAACCGTCCCGGGCGCTTGCTTGCGATCTGATCTCGGAAAACTTCTCGATCGTCTCAGAAACATTGCACATTGGCGGCCTGAGCGTGCCGGACTTGGCTCGCCGCTTCGGGACCCCCCTGTTCATCTACGATCTAGGCATCGCGCGCTCGAATCTAGCCCAGCTCCGATCTGCACTACAGGGCTTTGCCGACGTCTTCTACTCCGTGAAAGCAAATCCGAACCAGGAGGTCATCCGATTCTTTGTCAATGAAGGTGCGGGGCTGGAGATCGCGTCGGGTGCTGAGTACTTGCGCGCCCGCGCAGCAGGCTCCCCTCCCGGCCGCATCTTCTTTGCAGGACCTGGAAAATCCGACGAGGAACTTCGGCTCGTTCTTCGCGAGGGGATAGGCGAGATCCACCTAGAAAGCTTCGAGGAGATCGACCGGCTGGATGTTCTCGCTCGAGCGGAAGGAGCGCGGCCGCACGTCGGACTGCGGATCAATCCTGTAATCTCCGCCCAGGGCGGGGCGATGCGGATGGGCGGGCGGGCAGCGCCCTTCGGCTTTGATGAGGAACTCCTCCCTGAAGTCGTCGCCGAGATTGAGAAGCGGCCGTCACTGCACCTCCAGGGCGTTCACCTCTACTCCGGCACCCAGATCCTTGACGCGGACACGCTCGCCCGGCAATGGCGCCATGGGCTCCACGTCGCACGAAAGATGGCAGGACTTCTCGGGCGGCCGCTAACCACGCTTGATCTGGGTGGCGGGCTTGGCATTCCCTATTTCGCTGGTGACCGCTCGCTTTGCCTTGAGTCTCTGCAAGGCCATGTAGCGGAGCTGCGTGCCGAGTTGGCGGCCACTGAGGAATTACAAGGAACGTCTATTGTCATTGAGCCCGGCAGGTACCTGATCGGCCCCGCCGGCATCTATGTTTGCGGCGTGCAGTCCTGGAAGGTTTCGCGCGGCAGCACCTTCGTCGTGACTGACGGCGGCATGCACCATCATCTGGCGGCGAGCGGAAATCTCGGGCAATTCGTAAAGCGCGACTATCCGGTTGTTCCGGCGACCAATCTCGCTGCGAACGAGTTCGTCCAGTGCAGCGTCGTCGGGCCATTGTGCACGCCTCTCGATACGATCGGGCGCGACGTGGCCCTGCCCCGCATGGCGCGCGGCGATCTTGTCGTCGTGCTGCAGTCGGGAGCTTATGCCCTGTCGGCCAGCCCGAACGGCTTCCTAAGTCATCCGACGCCGGCTGAGGTAATCGTCGAGGGCGGCGCCGCGCGAGAGGTTCGCCCGCGAGGCTCCTTTAGCGCACCACTGAGCCAGCTTCCGCTTGCATAGGTGTCGGCTCGCTTTGCTAAGCAACGAGCCCACAATGGAGCCACGCAATCCTCCGGAATGGGTAGGTACAGTCAATTGCGGGCGCGAGCGCGCGCTGTAAGAAATACGGTAGAAAGCAGATGTTGCGGACCGTGCCATGCACCAGCAAATCGAGAAGATCCCGAGGTCTGCCCGGAGCGCGAGCCGCGTCAGCTTCCGCGAAATCACCTTCAACGACCTCGAGGCGATCCTCGAATTGCTGTGCGAGGGATTCCCTCGGCGCACGTATCAGTACTGGCAAGAGGCGCTCGCCAGGCTGACGGAACGCCCGCTGGTCGCGGGCTTCCCGCGCTACGGGTATCTGCTGGAGGCTGAGGGCCAACCACAGGGGGTGCTGTTGCTGCTGACAGCGGTCGTCGACTCGGCCGTTCGCAGCAATTTGTCCAGCTGGTACGTGCGCCAGCCCTATCGCGGTTTCGCGACGCAGCTCGTTCAACTGGCCACGCGTACTCGCGGCGCCACATATCTCGACCTGACGCCCGCGCCAAAGGTCCTGCCTATAGTCGAAGCGCTCGGCTTCAAGCCATACTCGAACGGAACGCTCCTCTTCACGCCACGTCTTCTTCTGTCGGGGAACGCCGGGGCGCGGATAGTCGGTCCCTGCAACGAGGATGATTGTGACGGCTTCATCCTGGAAGACCGCGAGGGCCGAATGCAGGCCTTGTACCGGATCAAGACGCTGAAAAGACTCGTTCCCGCGGCGCGATTTGTTTTTGGTGATCCAAAGAGGCTATGCGCCGCCGGTGTTGCGGTCGCACGGGCGTTGCTCAAGCGCGGCATACCCCTTGCGATGGTCGATGCGCCGCTCGGTTTCGAGCCGCCCCCCGGCATCGTCCTGATGCCGGAGAGAGAAATCCGCTACAGCAAGCATGGCGAGCCGCCTGCAGTCGGCGATCTCCGTGAGAGCGAAATCGCGCTGTTCGGTCCGTGACCCTAGAGGCGCTTCTTGATCTCAGCCTTGATGCGGCGCTTGAGGCGCACGAACAGCGGCTCCGGGTCAAACAGCGCGTGCATGCGCGCTGGAGACATATCGCGGCGTAGTGAGGTTCTGCCGGCAGGCCAGTCACCATCGCGGGCAACGCCACCATCACTGCTGTAGAGGTGCTTGAAGCCCGCATGGCGCGCCTCTGCCAGAACCTTGCGATTGTATCCGCCAAAGGGCAGGCCCGCAGCGTCAATCGTCTGGCCGGTCAGGTCCTGCAGCCGCTTCCTGGGCGTGTGGATCTCGTCCACCAGTTCCCCTTCGTCGAGCGTCTTCCAGTCACGGTGCGCATTCCCATGCGACCCGATCGAGTGACCCATGTCGATAAGGTCGCGTAGGGCGATCTGATCAAGCGATCCCTTCTGTCCAATGCGACCCGTGAGGACAAAAATCTGCGCGGAAAAACCCATCCTTGCCAGGAACGGTCCGGCGATAGTCGCATCGGAAAGATTGCTGTCGTCAATCGTGAACGCGCACTTGACCTTATCGAGCCTTGACGCGGCGAAGCTGACGATATCCTGAAACTGTTCGACCGAGAGCCAATAAGGCTCTTCTCCCGGCTCAAGCACCCGTTGCGGGCTCCCGATACCGTGTAGGTTCAAGATGATCTGGGCTTCCTGCATCGCAACGCCCCGGTACGCCTAGCAACAATAGCTACCCTCCGGTCCGCGGCATCGCAATTCCACCAAAAGTTTAGAGCCCTTCTTCAGCAAATTCGCGTTCCGGAAGCACGACGGGTCGAGTTCGCTGCACGCGCGCGACCTGACTCTGTCACCTGTGGCTGAACTGGCCCAAGACGCGCCACCGGGCGCTCTAGACGGGTCGATCGCGTTAAAGTGCGTATTCCGATGAAGCCGGCCATTGATTCCGAAACGAAGCCGGCCACCTGTTCCGATTTSAWBCCGGCCAGCATTCCGATTTGAAGCCGGCCAGTCGATGCTCCCCTGGGTCGTTGTTTTGAATGGCTCCTGTTTGTCGTGCGGTCAAGCGGCGGATGGAGTGTGGCGCTGCTTTCGCAGGCTCTCGCCGCTGAGTTCAATGCGGTAG